>JAYWBQ010000030.1:0-12076 GCA_043781255.1 Minisyncoccota bacterium
AAACGAAGTCTCGCGTCGAAAGTCTGCTGACTGTTCGACATCTTCGCAAACGAAGTCTCGCGTCGAAAGTCTGCTGACTGTTCGACATCTTCGCGGCCGAGCCGTCTCGAGCTAAGGTCTACCATCTGTTATTTCGCTTTCTCAATCACCACCATCATAGATTTCGGGATTTTCTTCAAAGGTTCTGCTATTTTATAGTCAGCTGGAATAACTGCGAGAATTCTATCCATTCGTTCACGGAGAAATTTTTCATCCATATATTTAGTGCGCCCCTTAAGTTGGAGATCAATTTTCACACGGTGACCTTCATTGATCCATTCAGCAGCTTTCTTTGCTTTAATCATGATGTCATTTTCACTGATAGATACACTAATCTGTATAGTCTTTGTTTCTGTGGTATGAGACTTTGCCTTTACTTCCTTTAGTTTTTTTGAAGTTTCGTATGTGTACTTTCCATAGTCAGCAATGCGCGCAACAGGGGGATCAGCTTGTGGAGATACTTCGATGAGATCGAGGTTGAGTGCTTTTGCACGTGCTTGGGCCTCATCTTTTGTGAGTACGCCTAAGTTCTCCCCTTGGTGTCCAATGACACGGAGTTTGAGCGAGCGAATATTATTATTGATGTTTACTTTTTCTGCCAAGATCGTTTATGTACTCTACAATACCATAAAAACACTCATAAAGCAAAAGTTTAGAGGTTAATGCACTACTGTTCTATTAAAATAATCACAAAGTACAAAAAAAGTTTCTTAAATTTGAGTACTTTCAAGTACGCATTCAATAGATTAGACACATTGTAAGATGTTTATCCTAAATTCTCTTTTGAATTGCAATCATCCGTTGTAGTTGGCACCTCACGCTGCCAGGCTACTGATTTGACTTTTTACTAATTTAGTGTATAATTTAATGGTAGTAGTTTTTAAGGAAATAGTTTATGGACAATAATCCCAAACAAATAGTATCCATTTTCCCTACAAGGAAATATGATTCTTTTTACTGCAGCTCAAGACTAGGACAAGGTGATCTAAGAAGCTATTCTAGAAATAGATTAAGCAAAATTCGTACCGTGTATAATTTTAAGGAAGAGCTACTTCTTTTAAAAGAAATTACAGAAAAAAATATTAACGACTTGTTATATCTTGTGCGAAATGCAGAATGCCGTAGCATCTCACTTGCTGCACTAAAGTTTTTATTAAAGTTTAGATGTCTTTCTGAGAAACAGTTGTGTGAGCTTGCTGTTAGCCGCAAAGTAAAAGAATCTGTTCTTGCACAAGTTCAGACAGCTTTGCTTAACGGCGGCTTCTCTGTAATAAAGAAAAAATTGATTTACTTCTCTCGATGCGGAGTAACTCCCACTCTTGCAAAAAAAGCTTTTTTTCTTTTACTGAAAGATGAAGATTTAAGTTTGGTAGATATAGAGAGCGTTTTGCTTAACCCAAAGCATAGAGCAGTTACTACTTTGGCTAATAAAAAAATTCTTGACTATCAAATTGCGCAACGTCAAGGAGAGGTGCTCTTTCATGCCTTTAGGCTAAGAAATAATTACAAGGATCATTGAATAAGCAAAGTCAAAAACGCTCGAAGCTTTTCGGGTGTTTTTTTATACTATATTTATATTATAGTAATCCCTTTTTCTATATTATTTATTCGCGAATAATATCCTGTGGCGTCAGCCCAAGAAGGTTTATTTTTTACACACTATTCCTTACCCTACGTCATTCTCATCTTCGATGAGAATTCCTCAGTGTCCTACCAAAATATATAAAAATTCGGCAATGTTTATAAATAGACCAGTGAGTATTGAGTGTGTATCTTTATGTAATATTCCTTACCCTACGTCATTCTCATCTTCGATGAGAATTCCTCAGGGTCCTACCAAAATATATAAAAATTCCGTAACGTGTAAACACGTTACGGAATTTTTATTATTTTGGTGGAGGTGGGCGGAATCGAACCGCCGTCTATATAAAGGTAGTACACGAGTCTACAATGCGTAGTATGCTTCGTGATTGTCGACACACAAGATAAGAAACAAACGAAAGCCTTGCGTGCGTAGCATCATTGCTTCGACTTCCAAACGATGCAGGATGGAAATCTACACTCACTGTTATTATGCCCACTCTACACCGAATGAGTAGCGTTGTAGGGGACACCAGTTAGGCCTAAAGTTTAGGCGAACGCTGGAGCGAATCCGAACGCCATATATGGTGAACGAACTGCTGTTGCTGTTTTGTTTGCAACATGGGTACGAGAAAGTTTACGAGGTCTCTCGCAGTCTCGGCAAAGCACATGCAACTACATTTTATATATCGAAGCCAAAGATCACCCCCGTTGTAAATACAGACTTTCAGACATTGGACTGACAGACAACAGATGAACTCGAATGCAATTAGTCTCAATTTGTCTACTGTCTATCAGCGAAGCGGTCTGTTATCTGGTATCTTTCGCCTCACGGCGAGCAATGTCTTTCTTGATGTCTTCTCGTTTGTCGCGAGCATCTTTTTTCTTGCAAACAGCAACCTCACATTTAATGAGGTTATTTTTACTATACAACGAATTAGGGTGAAGTGTCAACTGTTTTGCTTGCTCGACAGAATAGAGTATTTCCAGCTCTCTCTTTTTAAAGAGAAGTCTGCGTGTACGGTAGGGGTCGTAGTCTTTTGGAGAATTTGCTGCCTGGTATGGTGGGATATATACCCCGACTAAAAACGCCTCACCTCCACGGACGATAATCTTCCCTCCTTCAAGCGAGCCTTGTTTCATGCGAAGTGCTTTTACTTCAAAACCAAAAAGCTCGATACCTGCTTCAAAGGTGTCGGTGGTTATATAGACGAGATGGAGTTTTTTATTGGTAACTAATTTCATGGGGTAGCCATTAGCCATTAGCCATTAGCCATTAGCAAATTCAAATACGTTTGACGTGCTATGAGTAATGTTTAAAGGCTTATAATGTTCGCTTTATTCTACCATATACGAGGTATGGTAGAATGGTCAGATGAAAAAGATGAAATTCCCTAAACTTATTATTACTAAAAAGAAACTTCCACAAGAAGGTGCTCAATCAGAAGGTGCTGGTGCAAAACCAGCTAGTTTTACGCAGCAGTTACTCGGAGCTGTTATTATTTTTATGTGTATCACCTGGGTATATTCTATTTTTTCAGAAAAGAAAGTAACACCTATATTACCACTTTCTTCTTTTGCACAGATGGTAAATGCTCGAGAGATTGTTTCGATTACCGTTGAAGGAAGTTCGCTTACTGGTCAAAAAATTGATGGTTCAAAAGTAACAAGTAAAAAAGAAGAAGGTGCTTCAGTTTTTTCAACACTCGCTGCATATGGTGTGAGTACAAGCACTCTTGCGACCACAACCATATCTATTTCTTCTGATAGGGGACTTTCATTTTGGGCATCACTCATTCCAATTATTCTGCCAATTCTTTTCTTAGGATTTATGATTTGGTGGCTTGCTCGGGGAATTAAGGGTGCGAATGTACAAGCACTGTCATTCGGTCAGTCACGTGCAAAAGTTATTTATCCAGATGACACAAAAGAAAAAATTCTTTTCAAAGATGTGGCTGGTGCAAAAGAAGCAAAAGAAGAATTGCTCGAGATCGTAGAGTTCCTTCGTGCACCAAAAAAGTTCATCGATATTGGCGCACAGATTCCAAAAGGAGTGCTTCTTATGGGTGCACCAGGAACAGGCAAGACCATGCTCGCACGAGCGGTAGCCGGAGAAGCTGGGGTACCATTCTTTCATTTATCAGGAAGTGAGTTTGAAGAAATGTTTGTAGGAGTAGGGGCATCTCGTGTACGTGATCTTTTTGATATGGCGAAAAAAGCGGCACCTGCAATTATTTTTATTGATGAAATAGATGCTGTTGGTCGTACACGATCACCCTCTATTGGTGGGCAAGGAGAAGGGCGTGAGCAGACGCTCAATCAGATACTTGTGGAGATGGATGGATTTGAGCCGACAATAAACTTGATTGTGATGGCAGCGACTAATAGACCGGATGTGCTCGACAAAGCACTTCTTCGACCTGGTCGATTTGATAGACGTGTGACGTTAGATCTCCCCGATAGAGCAGATCGTGAAGCAATACTCGGTGTTCATGTCAAATTAAAGCCACTAGCAGAAGATGTTAACCTTAAAGTTATTGCTGAGCGAACACCAGGATTTTCAGGTGCAGATTTATATTCACTTATGAATGAAGGTGCAATTCTTGCTGCTCGTGAAGAAAGAAAATCTGTTGCGCAATATGACCTTATTCGTTCAATTGAAAAAGTGATGCTCGGTCCTGAACGAAAAAGTCACGTACTAACACCTGCAGAAAAGAAAATTACTGCGTATCATGAGGCAGGACATGCGCTCGTTGCTTCGGTATTACCGGATGCCGACCCTGTGCATAAAATATCTATCATCGCTCGGGGTAATGCTGGCGGGTATACACTTAAGCTTCCACTTGAGGAAAGGAGGTTGATGAGTCGTGCGACATTTTTAGATGACATCGCAATGTCTCTCGGTGGATATGTTGCCGAGAAAGAAATTTTTGGAGATATCACTACAGGTCCATCAAATGATCTTGAGGTAGCAACAAGTATGGCACGTCAGATGGTGACACGATATGGCATGAGTACACTTGGTCCTGTTGCGTTTATTCCAGAAGCTAATGCAACAAGAGGTATGTATGGAAAAGAATATAGTGAAGTGTATGGTGAAAAAATCGACGATGAAATAAAGCGTATCATGGATGATGCTTGGAATAGGGCACGACTTATTATCACTGATAAGCGTCATGTATTAACAGCGATTGCAGAAGAACTTATGCGAGTGGAAAATATTGAACGAGAAGAATTTGAGAAGTTACTTATTATGTATGGAATTGTGCCGAAAAGGAAAATGGACATCGTGTAGCAAAATATAAAAAATAAACCGCCCGTTGGGCGGTTTGTTTGTTGAGGCACTTCCAGTGCTTCAACTAACAAATAGTTTTTCAACGATTATTGAAGTCGTCAGGGCAAGGTGAGAGCTCTCTAGCGTGCACGTCTGAAAGATGAGACTCATTAGGGTCTTTGTGAGGAGATGCTTTACGTTTTTTGTGACGTGAATACATTGGCATTTGTGGTGTCCCTGCCTGCCAATTGCTCCCCACAGGCTCTTTTTGTAGGTCAGGATCATCTGTACCATTTACAATATTTACCATACTATTCTCCTGGTTTAATCTTGCTTACACACTTAGGCACTTTCATTATGAAGAGCACCTTTTGTGTATGATACTACTTTTTTTAATCTTGTAAAGATATTTTGCTTAAATTCTATCCTGAAACGCAACATCCCCGCTCGCGTAAAATAGTTGTCTACCATAGAATTCTCCGAAACTCTGTGTCGGTCTACTGAATTTGTGCTTGCGTCCGTATTCGTACCTCAAGGCTCTAGATCGGGGAATTTATTTGAATCTTGTCCCCAAAGTGCGCCCACCTGAATCAACAGATTCATGGCTTGGCCATAAAAACGAGGAACCTATAAACCAGTTGTGTGTAGTGATAACGCTTCACGCCATCCATTTGGAGAAAATGCTCTAAGTGTGTCTACTTGGAATCTCGACTACAAGTTTTGTCTTGTCGCCACTCGACAAACTCGCAGTCCCTCTTTTGGTTTTGCTTGCTAGAAAAACATTACTGCGGTCTTCTTACTCAGACGCATGAGAAGCAGTTCCCGTGCTGTAGAGGCTTAAAGATTACTTTGTGCATCCCCCTAACCTAGCAAGGTTATGGCTTGGCCATAAAAACGAGGAATCTAGGGACCAGTTGTGTATACTAATTCGTATTTTAATTTCATTCGCACCTTATCCCCAAAGTGCATCCACCTGGACTCGAACCAGGGACCAGTTGTGTATAAGACAACGGCTCTACCAACTGAGCTATGGATGCACTTTGCTGACAATGTACTCATTTATTAAAATAAGACAACGGTTCTACCAACCGGGTCCGAAAGCTTTCTAGCTGTTCGACATCTTCGCGGCCGAGCCGTCTCGAGCTATGGATGCTTTTTGTGAATCAACTATACCAAAAATATGAGAATTATTCTACTTTATTTTTTCTAAAACTAAGGATCTTGTTCTTTCGCAGTGGTATACTCTCGTTATGGTAAAATTTAGCGAAATTCCAAAAAAGACACTAGAGGCAGTCAGTGCATTTACAAAAGAGCAGATAGAGGCACGAGAAAGAAGACTCACTAATCCAGCTTTGCAAGCAAGTCTTGAGCAGACGAAAGATCTACTTGTTGATGACATCAAGAGCGCGGCAGTTAGTGGATGTGAAGCACTGTATCGTTTTACGTTAGGAGCGGGTTTTAATTCATTATGGGAAGGTACTAAAGAGTTCGGTACTGTTGTTGCACATAATTTTTCTGTCAAAAAAGCAGCACAAAAGAAGAGTTACTCAAATGTTCCTGCAGCAATAGTTACTGAGCTTCTAAAACAGTATGGTAAGGGGGCCATTAACTCAATCCAATTTGCAGGGAATTTAAGTAAAGCACTAGGAAAAGCTACAGTTCTCGGAGGAAGGTATCTTATTGGAAAATAATGTATAGAATATGACACAACTAACACAAGAAGAAATTCGAGATGGAGTGCTCTCACTATTCGAAGAACAGGAAGTACAGCTTGTAGCCGTTGCTACTGATCTAGAAAAAATAGAAGAGGAAGGAGTGATGATGTTTGAAAAGAAAGTTCTTGGGGTAAAAAATAGAATCGTTCAGGATCCAGCAGTTTCTGACGATGATTTAGAAAGAGTGTACTTAGAAGAGGTTGAGAATATTAGAAAAGAAGTTTTGGAAAAAGTAAAACAGCAAATACAAGAAATTGTAGAAACAAGCACCAAGAAGTCTACTGCCTAGACTTTAAGTAGGCGCTATGGTAGTTTAGAGAAAGATTTTTACATAAAGGAAAAGCTTATGATACTCTTCTTTAAAAGAATAATGTATCTTCCATTTTATCTCTTTATGCTAGCTAAAATAAAAAGGGAGATACTCAGAGAATATAATCAAAAAATTGAGCTGTCTAAACAAAAACTCAAGCATGACACGTCTGTTGCAGAAGAAGATCTAGACTGGAAACTTGTTGAAGAAGTAAAAAAATTAAGAAAAGTAATGAAAGAAAAAGCTGAACAGAAAATTGCTGATCTGTTTAAATTATGAAAAGCGCACCACGGGGTGCGTTTTACTTTTTAAGGGTGAACTGATTTTTGTTGATAGAATCAGTGTGGGGGTTTTGCCTCGCAAAACCCCTACACTGAGCCACAGTCTACCAGCCAAAGTCTACACAAGTGCTCAAGCTACAGGAAGAGCTATTGGTATACGAGCAAAGCCGTATCCAGAAGGTAAACCAGGCTATATACGAGTAGATTCAGTACAGTCTGTTCTCCTGCTATTCCATGTGCACCTTCTCCCTTTCCTCGATAATCTCTCGTAACCGAGGATGGTTTGCGAGCGTAGGATCACTATCAACTAGATTTCGTGCCTCAGCTCTTGCAATCTCTACAAGTTTTGGGTTCTTGATTGCTTCCATGGCGAGATCGCTGATGCCCCACTGTTTTCCGTCCATAAGAGCACCTATACCACGTGCGAGCATATCCTTTTCCGCAAGCTCAAAGCCATTCTTGGCAGTTACAAGAGCTTTGAGTCGTGCCTGAGTAGACTCTCCCGTGCTTTCTGTGAAGAGATAGCAGTATGACTGGTGTTCAGCACGGCCAACGCGACCACGGAGCTGGTGAAGTTGTGCCAGACCAAAGCGGTCCGCATGCTCGATAATGATGACTGTAGCATTCGGAATATTCACTCCAACTTCGACAACAGATGTCGCTACAAGAATATCAGACTTTTTGTTCAAAAAATCTTCCATCACTTCTTCTTTTTCTTCCTTTTTCATCTTGCTGTGAATAATATCCACAATGAACTCTGGGAAGATAACATCTGCAAGCCTCTGTGCCTCCTCCTTCACACTCTTAAGAAGCCTGATTTGTTTTTGTTCTTCATCTTGTTCGTCGATACGTGGGCAAATGACATAGACTTGACGGCCAGCCTGTAATTCTTTTCGTATGAACTCATATATTTCATTACGCTTCGTGCTTTTCACTATCTCGGTAATTATTTTCTTACGATTTTTCGGCATAGTATCAATCACAGTGAGTTCGAGATCTCCAAAAAGTGTGAGTGCAAGAGTCCTCGGAATAGGGGTTGCAGTCATCGACAGTAAATGCGGAAGCTCAGCCCTTGTTTCTATTTTTTTAGAGGCGAGTGCTTTACGCTGCTTTACTCCAAATCTGTGCTGCTCGTCGATAATGATAAGTGCAAGGTTGGCAAATTCTACACTCTTTTGAATGAGTGCATGTGTTCCGATAACAATAGATACACGACCGTCTAGTAGCCACTTGAGCAGTTGCGCACGAGAGATATCTGTTGTTTCATTTCCTGTAGCAGATTTACTTGGATATTTTTTACAACCACTTCCCGTGAGTAGTCCAATTTCGATACCTGTACCTTTGAAGAATCCAATAAAACTTTCAAAGTGCTGCTTGGCGAGGATTTCTGTTGGAGCCATGTATGCTACTTGAAGTCGTGGTCCATTTTTACTTCCTCTATTTTGGAGTGTCGCATATGCTATTACTGCTGCCACAAAGGTTTTCCCACTTCCCACATCTCCTTCAAGAAGTCTCCCCATCGGCTCACTTCGTGTCATGTCTTCTAGTATGGAGTCAATTGCGGTAGCTTGTGCATCTGTCGGAGTAAAAGAAAATGATGAGACAAAGTCATGAAGCGTACTGTCATCGATCTTTATCGGGTAGGCGAGGGAATGTTTGGCTTCCACTTTCTCTTGGTATTGCTTGATCTGCATGAAGAAAATTTCTTCAAAGGCGAAGCGTTTTCGAGCTGCAATGGTGAGTGCTTCATTTTTTGGGAAGTGGATGTAGAGGAGAGCATCACGAAGTATGGGAAGATGAAGCTTTTCTAAAATTCCTAGCGGAATAGGATCCTCCACGTTAGCAAGTACACCACTTTGTATTACTTTTTTTATAAGAGTATACAGATACAAAGATGAGACACCTTTTGTTTCTGGATATATTGGTGTAAGGAACTCCGGCTGGACAGCTGCAGCAAAGAGTGAGTCAGCATGTTCAGGAAGTTCTACGAGACGCTCAATAGTTGGATTGGAAAGAAACACCCCACGGCTATCCTCTTGAGCAATGCCTGAGATTTTCACCTTCGTGCCGTCTGGATACATCTTGCCGATATATGCTTGGTTAAACCAAATACATCGCATGGTACCAGTTGCATCCACCACCCTCGCTTCTGTCATCGG
Source organism: Minisyncoccota bacterium (assembly GCA_043781255.1). GTDB lineage: Bacteria > Patescibacteriota > Minisyncoccia > Phycocordibacterales > UBA5272 > UBA11704. The sequence continues at coordinate 9,360 of JAYWBQ010000030.1, forward strand.
GATATGACCTTTAAAGCTTCGCTTCACGGATACTTTTTCCATGATGCCATAGATGGTTACTGCTTCACCTTTTTGAACATTGACAACATGAGCCTCTTCTCGAATATCTGCATAGCGAGTAGGGAAGTGACGAAGAAGGTCAGAAATGGTCTGCATATGTAAACGAGATAGACCCGCTTGGTGGTCGATTGTTATTCTACTAAGCGCTGCAATCGGTGTTTCGAGGTTGTAGGTTGTGGGTTGTAGGTTGTGGGGAGAGGATTTCATACTAGACTTGTTCAAGTTTTTGAATTATTACATTAAGCATCTTCATAATTTTTGTGAGGTCGATTTCTAATGTTGTGTAATCTTCTAGTTTAATATAACCTAGATCTTTACTAAAAAGTAATTGGGTTTCAATTTCTGCACCAGATCCGTAAGCAATAATAAGAAATGAACGATAATCTTTTCTTGTGCTTCTCTTACTACCTTCAGCTATGTTTGAAGGTATGGATATTGAGGCTCTTCGTAGTTGAGAAACTAGTCCAAACTTTTCATCGGTTGGGAAGTTTTTTGTTATTTTATATATTTTAAGACCAAATGCATATGATTGTTGCCAAACGGTGAGTTCTTTGTATGATGTCATTTGTTTTGGTGTGTCTACAAACTATAACCCACAACCCATAACCTGTACTGCTATCTAAATTGTGGTCGTGAATTAAAGATAATAAGTGCGAGAGTGACAAGAATAAGGACAAAGAGAAGCATGTTAGAACTTGTATAGTTGTGCATTGAGAAGTTGATGTAGAGTTCTGAAGAAAGAATAAGAAGAACAACGATGAGTGGGAGAATAGGTCGTGGCCATACGAGGATAAGAAGGCCAAGAGCGATGAAGAATGAGTGCCACAGCGTGAACGTTATACTTTCTGAGATCTGTATTGATTGGTTGATACATTCAAAAAGCGCCATCTTGGCTTTTTTAACTCCAGTTGCTAAGGCTTGAGCATGAGGATAAATAAAATAAAGAGATACCGCGAGACGAAGTAAATATGGCCAGATACTAAACATAGTAAAAGTATACCATACGACATATCGTCAATTTTCTATTGCATTTCTTCTACGTCTACACATTGATCTTTCATTAATCCACAAGCGTGAGTTATCTTTAGGTGCTACCATATATACAGCAGATGTTTAATGAAATTTCACTAAATTATCAAAAGCAAAATATACATATGAAAATACATCATAAAGTAACTAAAAGCTTTTTAAGTGGCTTTATCAATAAAAAAGTTGTACTAATTATTTTTGCTATCATTGTAGTTATTCTTATTGGGTATGGATCTGCAAGAGTCTTTTTTAATCTTCGTAATAGTTCAAAGACTACAGAGCAGCAGAATCAGGCTACTAGTACTTCTACACACAAAATGATTAACTCTACAGCTGATAAAAGTATGCTTGTAAAGCCAGCAACAATAGAGCAACAGTGTGTAATTTGTAAGAGTATGATCAAAGCTGGAGCAAAATCATCATGTATGGTAAACCTTAAATGTAAGTAAGACAGGTTCTAACATTACAAATAATATAAATACATTATAAATAAGTAACTGTCTTGTCCGCAAAAAACGACACAATAGGATAGTTTTCCTATTGTAACGGAGTATACTTATTAGTAACCATTACAATATGAAAAAACTTTTAATCACAGCACTTTTATTCGCTACATCCTTATCTTTTTCTTCTGCATTAGAAGCAGGGGATCTGCCACCAGTTGAGGGGGATAATTCAGTGAGTCAGCAAATTTGCTACGATTTTAAAAATAATATGTCAACGAGGAATACTAGTAGCTATCATAATACTGATAGTGCTACAAATGGTGAAGTTTCTAGACTTCAGCAATTTCTTCATGATGAAGGATATCTTTTACCTAATCCTACGGGATACTTTGGACTAAAAACACAAAGAGCAGTCATTTCATTTCAAAGGACTTTCTCCTCTAACGCTAATGGTCTTGTAGGACCTACTACTCGAGCGAAGATCAAAGCTATTAGTTGTACTCCTGATAATGCTGAGACTTCATCTGCTCCTGCTGAGATTTCATCAGTGATGGTGAATACGTATCTCAAAAGAATAACTGTGCAAGGTTCTAATTTAGAAAATATTGTTCAACTTAAGTATGTAACACAACCAGAAGATGGACTTGCTTCTTCAGAAGGGAACACTGACTCTATTTTCATCAAGAGTTCATCTCAGATTGTATTTAACTATGGTCCAGGAACAGATCAAGATCTCTTACGTGGTGGAAGTGTTTGGAATATTTCTCTCATAAATTATGTTGGATCAACGAGAGCTTCCTTTGTTTGGACACGAGATACGGATCAAACTACGACAAACACTAGTGGTACGTACCTTGTATATTTTGATGGTAATACCGCATCTTTTATTTCACCAACGAATGTTACTCTCTCCAGTGCAAAATATAACTGTGGGTTACAGCATGCAAAGTATCCAAACAATGCACTACGATGTACCTGGAATGGAAAAGAAGTTGCTTCGTATCCTGCAATTTCAAACGCCCCATCAACCTCCCTCACTCTCAACGGCAACACCGTCACCAACGGAACATCTATCACATTACCTAGTTCTACAGCAACAGTTACCTGGGGAAGTACTAACGCCTCATCTTGTACCTTTAACGGTGAAAACATTGGTACATCAGGTTCAAAGACACTATCTGG
>JAYWBQ010000031.1:0-30748 GCA_043781255.1 Minisyncoccota bacterium
TGATGAGGTATCAAGGTCAAAACAAAAACTTTCTGTAGCAAACTGACGGGGAATGTGAACCCAAGAGAGCGAAGGCCCTGCCTTCGCTCTCTTCGTATCTTATACCAAACAACTACAGTGCAAAATTCTTTATTGAATACAAATCTTCATTCTGTTCATCATTCTTTATATCTTCAAGAGATCTGTCATCTTCTGCAATTTCTTCTTGAGTGATACTAGTACCAATGATTTCGCTCATTTCCTCTGGAGAAGTCACCCTAAAATTCTCAGGTTTTATACCATCTAGTTCAATTGCTTCACTTGAAGTAATGGTAACTGTTTCTACTGGTAGTTCAGCAAAAACCACTTCTTCTACAACTTCTATGTGGGCTTTTCCTTCTTGGTCAAGGTGAGTGAGTTCAGTTATCGGCTTAATATACCGCTCTGTGTTGGGCACAGCTTGAAGTGTCTCTATATCTTCATCACGTAATTTATCAAACATCCCCTTATGAGTCTTTTGTTCCCCCGCTTTTCTTATCGCAATAGAAATAGCAAGTAATTCCTCATGAGAAAAGTAATCAATAGAAATACGCCCACCACGTTCACGGGGTTCAATTTGTACCCGAGTACCAAGAGTCGACGCAAGGGACTCTTCCATGTCCACAACTTCAGGAGTCATAAACAAATCCTTTTTACGAACTTTCTCATACGCAATACGACGTGCTATTTGCTCTGCCTCACGCACCGTCATCTTACGCACCATCATCTCCTTAAAGAGTGTCATTTGCTCTTGTGGTCTATCGATAAGCATGAGAAGTGGCCGTGTGTGTCCTTCTGTAATCTGACGTTTAGAAATCGCGTCGAGTATATCTTGTGGAAGCATTAGAATACGCACAGTATTAGATACATACTCTCGACTCTTCCCCATCTTTCGACCAACTTCTGCCCATGTTAATTTAAATTCATCTGCAAGTCTCTGGAATGACTGCGCTCGCTCTACTGAGTTAAGATCTTCACGTTGAAGGTTCTCGATAATTGCAAGCTCGAGCTTCGCGCGACTGTCGTCCCCACTACGTACAACAACGGGCACTTGCAGAATTCCTGCGAGCTTAGACGCACGTAGTCGACGCTCTCCTGCAATGAGCTCATACTCTACCTTAACACCACCATCTAGAAGCATGGTCTCTTGGCGTGACACCACAAGCGGCTGAAGTACCCCGTACTGACGAATACTCGCAGAAAGTTCATTAAGTCTGTCCTGATCAAATTCTCTCCGTGGCTGATACGGGTTTGGTACAATCTTATCTATCTCTATCCAAAAAATTGATGATTCTGTTTGTCCCATAGTTTGTTTATCTAGTCAGTATATCATGTAAAAAAGTAATACTGTGGAAACAGTAAAGCAGTACTAAGGTTTAACAATTATAATTAGTCCACTTTGAGCTTTAGTCTTTAAAAATACATTTAGTTTCATTTTCTTTTTCTTTTTCAAAAATCTTTAAACCCTCCTTATAGGAAAAGGATGCACTTTTTTATTTAATCAAACCTAACTTTTGTATAAAAAAACGGACACCGAAGTATCCGTTTGTTAATTGAAAATCAAAGCACTGTGATAATCACAGTACCTTTTCCACGTTCTATTATTCCAAGTTTTTTAGCGAGACCATACGAAAGATCAGCGATACGTCCTATAACATACGGACCACAATCAGTGACTCGTGCGAAGAAGGCTGTTCCATTTTCAGGATTTTCTATAAGCACTCCTGTTCCCATTGGAAGTGTTAGATGTGCCAAGGTAAAAGCGTTCTTGTCGAACCTCTCACCGCTTGCAGTGCGTCGTCCATCAAAACTACCTCCATACCATGATGCCACTCCAATCTGCCTTTCATTCTGTATATACCTATTTTTGGTACAAACAAGATCTCCCCGCTTATTGCGAGGTAAAGGGGGAACGGAAAAAACTGGCTCTTTTCTTTTGTTTTGCAAATGGCCTCCTGTACTGTTGGAAATATCAAAAACGTTATTGCTTTTGGTGCTACCAGTAGTACATAAACAAAAAATAAAAACACTTGCGATGGTGCTCGTCAAACTTCGTCGTCGTTTCATTGCTACTCTCTTTCAAAATGTAGTTGTGCTACATGATTGTTAATTAAATAACTCCCTAACTCCTCTATTTTTATAACATGTAGCAGGGTAACATGTCAACGAACGAACATTTTTTAATACTGAAAGAAAGTACTCTATGATTTTAATGAGTCAAAATTTTTTCTGCTTCTGCAATACTCTCTGGAGAAGTAATCTGTATCCATGACTTGGCTACCACAACACGTACAGGAAGTGGTGACCCTTCACGTTGTTTACGATTAATGAGATTTACAAGTGAATGTGGAAGACTATACTCACCATTATCCATTTTATAAAGTTCTTCTGTAAAATATTCTTTACCAAGCGAGTACGCTGCCGCGTTGATATACGGTGAAGTCACTTCTTCTATATCCTGATGAATTTCTTGCAACATGTTCATTTCATCAAAAAATACTTGCCACCCTTTCTTCCTCCCTTCTACTCCTTGATGTGCCACAAGAATAGAATATTTATTAGAAACAATATCTTGCAAATCTTCTTGTGAATAAAGATCATCCCCCATAAGCACCATGAATTGGTCTTCATATTGCAGTTGTTCTTTGCACAAATCAATCGCACCACCTGTACCTGAAAGGATTGTCTGCTCTACATACTCAATAATGATGCCATTCCACGAAGTTCCAAAATATTCCATAATAAATTCTTGTAAATACCCGACAACAAGAATTACTTTAGTAATTTCTTTTGGAAGAACTTCAAGCTTACGTTTAATAAGATTTTTACCATGCACGGTGAGCATTGGCTTAGGGATATTCTCTGTAAGAGTCCCCATTCGTGTGCCACGTCCAGCGGCTAATATAACTGCGATCATAGTGATCTTAAATATACATGAAAAATGAAATATTGGAAACATGTACCATAAAAGTGGCTTTCAAAACTTTTAAATTATTCTCAAGCTATTAAATCAATGATTAATAATTTATAAAAAACAACCAACAATTAAGAACTAGATACTTCTCACAAAACAACACCATACCTGGTATACTATATACTAAGGTAACAAGCATCTCTTGTTTCTTTTGCAAAACTTATAATAATATACTATGAAAAAAACTATTTTAAATGCTCCTGTTTTAGTAACCATGCTTACATTAAGTTTAATGACTTCATATGCTTTTGCAGAAAATGATAAAAATGATGAGGTAAAGCGTGAAGATAATAAACAACAGATGGAAATTACACGTGAAAGCACTAAACAGCAAAATGAAATGAAACGTGAAGATAATAAAAATAAGCAAGAAATGGAGACTGAGGATGGTGATAATAACGGAATGAATGACCAAGAAGAAATGGACAATGAAACATCCCTTCATGAGCATTTTTCTCAAATACCTGATGTAAAAGCATCTGTAACTATCCCACAGATTGATGTTGCTAAAATAAATACCTACGCTGATGTTGTTATTCTTCTTAACCAATTCAAAGATACAATTAATCAAATAAAAGGAAAAGGAAATGTGATAGACCTTGCTAGCTCTACACTTACTACACAAGAAAAAGCTATTCTTTCAAAAATAGCCTTAAAGCACTCTTTTGAACTAAGTAGAACTACTGTGAGAGCTGATGAATTACTTACTCAAATTAAAGATTTAACTGATGTTCTTTCTCCACTTGGCACACAAGTTATTTCAACAGAACTGAATCTAAAGAATCTTCTTATTTCACAGTTGAATGATTTTACAGCAACAGCCAATTCTCTTACAGACCTTGCTGACACTACATCAACTATTCTCGATGAAGAGACTAATTAATACTACCAAGTAATTACATAACCACTATGAAAAAAATTATCATATCAATTGCTGTAGCAGGAATTATAGCTTCTCCACTTGCAACCTTTGCAGCTGACCCAGCTCAAGTAACCCCGACAGTAACAAGTGCTGTAGTTCGAACACAACCAACAATTACTCCACAAGAGAAACTAGTAGCAAAGAAACTTGGACAAATTAAGAAGAAGAACAAAGCTACAAAACAAAAAATTAAAACTAACATTACACAGTCAAAAGCGCAGGTTAATAAGGTTAAAAAAGATAGAACAAAAACAAAAAAGATAAGAGTTTCTGGCAAGAAAGTAAAAAATACCCCAGTGTCATCAACTGCTAGATAAATCAACCATAAAACTCCTTTCAGACAAGGGAGTTTTATTTTTTACTTTATTTCCCTATATTTTTTCTAAAAATTAGCTTAAATTGCACCATCTTAAACATTAATTTTTACGACAAAAAGAGGAGTGTGTCCTACTATGGACACCCAAACCAAATAAGAACTAGAAAGACTATATGGATTAGCAAAGTCTACTACAGCTACTACCAACTTCTACAGCCAAGTATATAAATATATTGTCTATACAAACCAATCACCTTTTCTTGTTCATGTACTGGAAGAAGACGGCGAAGTAAAGACCAGTAAACTCAGCTGGTCTTTTTATATTCATGTGCCGGAGGAGAGACTTAGTCACCTCGCATATGTTTTTCTCTTTGTGCGTCGCACTCAATAAAAACATTGCTCCTCGATAAAGTCTCGCGACATGGCCTCCCGGCCCGATTTACTAATCGCCTATTCTCGTCCCACGTAAATGACGCAGGTCATTTACTGCTAAACCGTACAGTGACCATATAAAAATACCGAGATGCTTCTCGGTATTTTTATATGGTCATGTGCACGAGAAGAGTGGGTTTCCGAACTCTACAGACATTTGCCACATATTAAGGCAAGTATAAAAAATCTCGAGAAGACACTAAAATTACTAACGCTGGTGATATACTTACTGCATTAGACTTCTAAGCCACTATTCTTGGTTCAGTCCGACGTGTGGCACAGCTAAGTCATAGAAATACTTTCGAAAGTTCTCTGGCTGTAGTCGGAGTGCAACAAAGTCAACAATTCCATGCTCGATGCCTTCAATGCCGACTATTTCTAAAAGACCATTTGCCATATTCATATACAGACTTGCGTTCATTGCAGCAAAGTAGTGTAAATTTATAAGTAGTTGAAAAAAATCTGCAACATTGTGTACATATTTTTCGCCGTCCTCGAATTCATTTTCTAAAATGTTTTTAAGAATGCTAAGAGCGCTTGAAAAGTACTGGTCCGAAAAATCAAGTGTGGGGTATAGGTGTATAATCGTATTTTCTTCAACTTCGTCTCTTGGTTGGCCATTAGGGTCGATAGTGGCGAAAATTGGCCCTTTCGCGTTGCCAGTTGCATACGGATCACTATACTTTTCAGCAAGTACTATAACTTCTTCGCGCACAATAATGGTGTGAGCGGGAGTAGAAAATCTTTGATGGAGCCACTCGCTCACAGGCCGATACTCAAGTGTGTGGCGCAGTAGTTCGAGTAACTCTTTAAAGTCGTGAAGGTCCATCTTCGGAACCAGAGGCAATATGCGATAAAATTTTTCTCTCGTGCGTACACACGCCTGTACATACATAAGCTCATCAGTATTTGTATACTGGACTGATGGCTGATAGCCATGGAAATATTTGGCGCCATACCGAGATGATAAGCCTGAGTATTTTAACAATATACCACTTGCGTCACGAACACATTGCTTCCAAAAAGAGACATCTTTTTGGAGATCTATCTTTTTACGCGCTTCAGCAAGCCTTTGTTCTGCAGCATTAATATTTAACTCTAATTTCATGTTTGGTGCCGGAGGTGGGACTTGAACCCACACACCTTTCGATACACGATTTTGAGTCGTGCGCGTCTACCATTCCGCCACTCCGGCAATTTTATTGTATTTGTTTGTTCAGTATCTATCTGGACCGTAGTATATCTTTATTATTTATATTTGCGGAATGAGATCATTCACTGGTCCTTGGCTTGCTAGCCTCGGACATCTGCGCGGCCGAGCCGCTTGACCACTCCGGCAAGTCAGAAGATTATACACCATAGGAATAACTTTACGAAATAGAAAAAATGTAGTAATATATATTTCTGACTTTCCAATTACGGATCTTCAGCAACGAGGAGTTCATTCAGATGGCTAGAAAAAAACCGGTTACCTATAAGTTTGACCCTGTCGACCACGCGGTTGCATTTGCTGTGATGACCAGCAGTGCTGCTGACCAAAATGAAAAGATTGGTGTACCGATTCAATCGCTTATAGAAGATGTGAGATCATGTCTTTCAGGCATTGTTGTCAGCTTCCGTGAGTTGCGCAATCGCATCGCGAGTTGGGTTAACCGTGGATGGGGAACTATGCAAAACAATATTTTTCTTCCAAGCAAAACTGGGCGATACTTTTTGAGTAAAATGGCTGCAGCAGCTGCATAAAGACGCAAAAGTTAAGTTTACGGTACCCTCACAACGAGGGTACTTTTCATTTACACAATCAAAATATCACGAGAGACGGCTAGAAACTATACTCACTTGCATAGTCAATAATCTCATCTGACTCCCCCATTGTGACGTTTGCTGTCGTGTCCACCATAAATGGCATCGTGCGAGCGCTATAACTTTGTACTTCTTTGAGAAATTTTTGATCTTTTATATTTCTTTCTTCATAAACAACTCGACGCTCTACAAAGGCGTCTTTTACTTTATCACAATAGGCACAATTGTCTTTGGTATAGAGGATAAGCATGTGAGAGTTATTAGTTAATGGCGAATTAATAAATTCGTATCTTGGACATACATTAGTTTACCACAAAATATAAAAGGAGAATTTAGTCGAATTTTTAATTTTAAATGTAAAATTTTTAATTAAAAATTCAAAGATACTTGTTTTTAAAATGGTTTTCTATAGAATAACAAATATATGTACGAACAACCGAAGGTAATTGTTGTCCTGGGTCCTACCGCAAGCGGGAAGAGTGATTTTGCTATAGATCTTGTAAAGAAATACAATGGTGAGGTTATTTCTGCTGATTCACGACAAGTGTACACTGGTCTTGACATAGGGACAGGAAAAGTAACAGAAGAAGAAGCGCGAGGTGTGAAGCACCATATGTTAAGTGTATATAATCTTGATGAAGAAATAAGTGTCGCACGCTACACACGCGACACTATCCCTATTCTCGAAGATATCTTACATCGTGGCAAAACCCCCATCATCTGTGGTGGCACTGGCCAATATATAGATGCACTCATCTACGAAATCTCTCTTCCTAAAATTGCACCGAATAAAAAACTTCGCGAAGCATTGGAGCAACTTTCATCCGAAGAACTTTTTAAACAACTTGAAGAAAAAGATGCTGTACGTGCTGCAATGATTCATCAACATAACCGCGTACGTATCATTCGCGCTCTTGAAATAATAGACATACTTGGTGTCGTTCCTCCACGAAGTGCTCCATCCCTGCGATACCCAACCACGATCTACCTCATGTCAGCCTCTCGAGAGTTACTTCGCACGCGTATCACAAAACGCCTAGAGAAGCGCCTCGCAATCGGTATGATAGACGAAGTAGAAAATATTATTAAAAAAGGTTATACAAGTGACACAATGAGAAAGTTCGGCCTTGAATATGTAAGCATCGGTAAATTTCTTGAAGGCAGACTTACTGAAGAAGAAATGAAGCAAGATATTATTACCAAAAGTTACCAATATGCAAAGCGCCAAGAAACATGGAATAAAAAGTATCTACCAGTTGCAATAATCGTTGAAGTAAAAGAATAATACATACCAGTGGTCGCATTTCAAATTCCTCTTTTTAAAAAATACTTTTATCCACAACTTTAATATAAAGTAGAGGTTTTATAAAATAAGTTAAAAATGAACCTCCTTGGGCTGACGCCACGGGGTATTATTCGCGAACAAAGTGTGGAAATTTTACTTGCAAAGGTTATACTTAGTCTTCATTATATTATGAAAATAAAAAACTGAGCCACAAAGTGCTCAGTTTCATGACTTCTGAAGAAGTCAGTTAGATCAGAGAGAAGCTTTTTGCTTTTTGTGTCTAATCGAGATTTTAAAAACGAAGAGCAGTTTTTTCTGCTTCCCAACGTTGAGCAGTTTTTTCTGCTTCCCAACGTTGAGTAGTTTCTTTTGCTTCCCTATTATAACCAATTGCACGAAAGAGCTGGCACGCAAACTGCACCATTTCAGGGTCAGTTGAGAATGAATGACAACGAGCGTACCACCACAAAACCTCCTTCACATAAGAGACATCCGTAGATTTTTCGTAATCATGCAATCCATGCTTATTAAGCTGGTAGAGAATACTCATCCCCAAAAGGTGAAGACGAGTCGCCGGACTAATATCCCCGTTGTACGAAGACTTATACGTACAGCTTTCAGTATCAGCTGTCGTTTTAATTATTTTGAATGAGTCCATCAGCTTTGTATGAAGTGATGCGCTTTTTTTTGTTAAAACGCCAACCAAACCAAGACGACCAAAAACCTGCAGTGTTCTTGCCCAGACAGACATCAAGACATAGTGCCCCTTAGTATTAAGGTTCCTACGGTATGTGGAAAATTGCCAAACCAGGTTAGCCCAGTGGTTCACCTGCACCAATAGGTGCGGAACATGCATTCTTTGAATGATACTTCCTTCGGTTGCAAAAGTTATAGCTGAGGACAGCACCTCGATATGCTCTATAATAAAACAGAGCTTCGTTTCTGTCAGTACTAATGGCTGCTCTCGGTGGAGTGTGGCTCTTGATGTAGCAATAGCCCCATGACGACCAAAGTATTCAATTGACCCAAAAGACGCATTAACATAATTTTTCATGTCATATCCCCAAAAAAGTTGTAAAAGAATCCTTTGATACTATACCATAATTTAACATAAAAGTCAAACAATGCTAGCCCGGGTAATCCCTCTTCCAAAAGAGTCAATAGATCGATACATTTTACAACAGTTTTTTGGTAAAAATGGAGTACTACCAGAAAAAAATACAACTAAACGAGCTATCAGACTACAAGTTGTCATATGTAAAATATTTGGTAGTTCTCGTTCTCTATCTGGCATTAAAGTACATCAAGTTAATACTTCTGTGACTGAGACAGTGAGGAAGCGGAATCCAAACTCTAGTTTTTTCGATGTTATTTTACCTTTGCTAAAGAAGTGTCGCTCGGGGTTGTGAGGAAATATATGATAGAATGGTATCTATGTCAAATACTTTACTCCCTTACATCACCACCATCGGTCTTGAAGTCCACGCAGAGCTCCACACCAACTCTAAAATGTGGTGTGGCTGCAAAAATGACCCCAAGGCGACACTTCCCAACACCAACATCTGCGAAGTGTGTATGGCACATCCTGGGACCCTTCCAGTGCCAAATAAGGCAGCTATCAAGAAGGTTATTCAGGTAGGCCTTGCTGTTGGTGCAAATATTGCTGACTTTACTGAATTTGATCGCAAGAATTATTTTTACCCAGATATTCCAAAAGGCTATCAACTCTCTCAGTACAAACTCCCTATCGTTTCTGGTGGTGTTATTAATGGCGTCGAACTTACTCGTATCCATCTTGAAGAAGACACTGCAAAATCATCTCATGAAAATGGCATGACTCTCGTTGACTACAACCGTGCTGGTGTACCGCTCATGGAACTTGTAACAGAACCAGTCATTCATTCTGCAGAACAAGCAGGAGAATTTGCCCGTACCCTCCAGCAAATACTTCGCTACGTAGGAGCATCAGAAGCAAACATGGACCTTGGGCAAATGCGTATCGAAGCTAATATTTCTGTTTCTCAGAACCAAAATAAGTTCGGAACAAAAGTAGAAGTAAAGAATATTAACTCTTTTGCATCCGTAGAAGGTGCTATTCGTTACGAAGTGGCACGGCACATTGACCTCATCGAATCAGGTGGAGCTGTCGTGCAAGAAACTCGTGGATGGGATGAAGTAAAGCTCGAGACATTCTCTCAACGTAAAAAAGAAAACGCTCACGACTATAGATACTTCCCAGATCCTGATCTTCCAAAACTCTACCTTTCAAAGCTATTTGATATCGAAGCGATGAAGAAAGAAATCCCAAAGCTTCCCGAACAACTAAAACAAGAACTTTTACAGATATACGCACTTCGAGAAGAATTTGCAAATATTTTAGTAGAAAATAAAGTTTTACTAGATTACTTCATGGCACTTCAACCAAAAGAACTTACACCTCCAGAATCAATGAAATTTGCTCAACTAAATGCAAATTATTTAATTGCAGATACTTTAGGTTTGTTAAAAAAAGAAAATAAAGAAGTAATAACCCTTAATCTTCCTAGACCAAGTGTTTTTCGTGAATTGATTGAATTAATTCTTTCTAATAAAATCTCTTCGCGTGGAGCCAAAGACTTACTGCCTCATATGATGGGGCCAAAAGAAATGAATGTAGAAACAAAAGCTGAGGAATTAGGGTTGATACAAAAAAATGACCCAGAACTTTTAAAAGCAATTGTTACCGAAGTGCTCGCAGAAAGTCCTACCCAAGTAGCAGACTATAAAGCTGGGAAAGAAAACATGTTCATGTACTTCGTTGGTCAATGTATGAAGAAATCTAAAGGCGCTGGAAATCCAGGAGTGTTCCAGGAACTACTCAAGACAGCCCTTAGCCAGTAGGCTTTAGCACTGAAATTCAAAAACAGAATGTCTAAGACATTCTGTTTTTGAATTTTGTATTCTTGCTACAGTCTACAAGCTGAAGTCTGAAGTCTGTTACTTTCCCAACATCTTCACCAAAATATCTCCAAATGCTTTAACACTATCATCTTCGTAAAGTGATAATGTAATTACATCTTTCTTGGAAGCCTTCTCAAGCGCTTTAATTTTCTTAGCAATTTCTTTCTTATCTTGGATTGTATCTACTTTAGAAAGTATCACAATTTCTTCAAGTTTAAGAAGTGCCTTATCGTACTTACCAAGTTCTTCACGAATAGTTGTGTACACTTCTCCCACATCTTGATTATCAGCCGCGACGAGATGCACAAGAGCCTTGGTACGTGTGATATGGCGAAGAAACTTGTGTCCTAGACCCTTACCATCACTCGCTCCTTGAATAAGCCCTGGAATATCTGCAAGTACGTACGAGAAGTATGCACCGAGGTTCGGTTCAAGTGTTGTGAATGGATAATCTCCAATCTTTGCTCCAGCGCGAGTGAGTGCATTTAAAAGAGATGATTTCCCAGCATTCGGAAGTCCGATAAGACCTACATCTGCGATAAGTTTTAATTCAATATCAAATGTTGCGAACTCTCCTTTTGTACCTTTTGTAAATTCTTCTGGTGTGCGGTTCGTAGCAGACTTAAACTTCTCATTCCCTTCACCACCTTGTCCTCCACGAAGAATCTTAAAGTCTCCTTCTTCCATAAACTCATAGTGCTTGTCATATTCGCGGTTATACACAACGGATCCAAGAGGGATTTGTAAAAAAAGATCTTCAGCATTACTCCCGTGCATACTCCGCTTCTGCCCCATCTCACCTTCAGTTGCATCCCATTCTTTTTTGTGTTTATACACTGAAAGAGCTTGGATGTCACGAATAATACGGAAGTAGACATCTCCTCCTTTACCGCCATCTCCTCCTGCTGGTCCTCCAAAAGGAATACCTTTTTCACGGCGCCAACGCACAACACCGTCGCCACCTTTTCCGGCCTTTATAAGTAGAGTTACATGATCGATAAGCATAAGAGAAAGTAAAGAATAGAAAATTAATGAGTATTTCTAAAATCTAAAGTCTGTCTACAATACCATATTTAAAAGACTTTTACAAGGTACAGTCTTCTTGAGTTTCTTTTCTAAAATTACCCCCGAGGTCTTGCCTTGGGGTATTTAATATTACCTACCCCTAAAGTTATTTTTATTTCTTATGTTTTAAAACTATATAAAAAAAATATGTCAATTCTTGACCCATTTTGTAGTAAGTATAGAATGGAAGTATATGAAAAAAATTATTTCACTTACCTTTGGTCTTCTTCTTACTTTGACACTTACCGGTACTGCTTTTGCTTCGCACATGCATACCACCCGTAATAATGGGACCTTCTGTACCCAAGATGCCTACGTTTGCCCGAATGGCACAACAGTTGGAAGAACTGGATCTAGTTGTCAGTTTACTTGTCCAAGTACTCCAACACCGACCCCCTTAAATAATTCATATTCATACACATCTGGATGCTATACCTATTACTACAATGGAAGTACTTTGACAACCACAATTCTTAGTTATAATTGCCAACAAACAAATACAAACTATAATTACCAATATACTTATACATATCCGCAACAATACCAAAGTAACTATGATTATCAGTATACTTACCCACAATACCAAAGTAACTACGTGTCGCCATATTACACATACAGATATTCAAATGGATCATGGTATCCATCATATATAGATGTGGCAAATAACAATGGGTATACCAATACGAATTACAATACTTCATATTATAATTCTTACAATCAAGGAAATTACTCAAGCAACTGCTACTGGCAGAGTGGGTACCAAGTTTGCTACTAAATAGACTTTAGACCTTAGTTTGTAGACTGTGGCAAATACGAACAAATACAAAAGCGACATCGTAAGATGTCGCTTTTATATTTTTCTCTCCTCTCCTTTCTCATGAAAAAGTGAGCACTCTAGACTATTAAACTTGTTGAAACCACAATTTTTGGTATGCCTCACGGAAGGCTGTCTACAAGTGTCTACCTATTTACCGGTAGACCAACGACCTGAGTGGGAGCAAACCCGCAGATAAATCAGTAGATTCAGGCTTGGCCCTTTTGTACGTGCCTAACAAAAGTTAATGGTTGAATGAACCTCCCCGGGCTGACGCCATGGGGTATCGGATACAATGCAAAGCATTGTATCGTACAAACATCTACGATGTTTGTCGTGTGTTGAGTACAACACACGAACTCGCTACATCCCTGTGCTGACGCCACAGGGTATTATTCGCGAATAAAAGTTTGTAGTTTAGTAATTCCTCAATCGTTCACTTTTCTCATGACTTCTAATCTTCTCATGTACTTTCGCCTCAATCTGACGAATACGCTCACGAGTAACACCAAACTCAGCCCCCACTTCTTCAAGAGTATGCATCACACCGTCAAATTCTCCTAGACCATTCCGCATTTCCACGATCTTTCTCTCTTTTGGAGAAAGATCATCAAGGATTTCATTAATCTGGTCAGATAAAATACGATGAGATGCCTCGGCATCAGGCGAAAGGATTTTGTCATCAGCGATAAATTCACCGAGTGTACTCTTGTCATCATCATCACCGATTGGCTTTTCGAGCGACACGGTATCTTGGTTAATATTTTCAATGATGTGAATTTTATCAACGTCCACATTCATCTCAACAGCGATTTCTTCTGCAAGTGGATCACGCCCGAGGTCTTGTGAAAGACGGCGAACAACCTGCTTGTATTTGGCAATTGTTTCTACCATATGCACAGGGATACGAATCGTACGTGACTGGTCCGCGAGCGCTCGCGTGATAGCTTGTCTAATCCACCATGTAGCATAGGTTGAAAATTTGAATCCTTTTGTATGGTCAAATTTTTCTACCGCCTTAAAGAGGCCGAGATTTCCTTCTTGAATGAGGTCAAGAAGTGTAAGGTCAGATGATCTGCCGACATATTTCTTTGCAATAGACACAACAAGACGAAGGTTAGCTTTTGCAAGTAGTGTCCCTGCTTCTATATCACCCTTTTCGATACGAATAGCGAGCTCGCGCTCGTTATCACCTGAAATAAGTGGGTACTGTCCAATTTCACGAAGGTACATCTGAATACTGTCGTGTGTGCTATCACGCCCTTCCATTTTAAGGAGATCTTCGTCCATGTCGAGAAGATTTCCACCTTCTAAGATATCAATTCCTGCTTGATTTATCTTTTCATATAATTCCTCCAGGTATAAAATATCGAGCTCAATTGTTGGGAAATAGCGAATAATCTCATCATAAGTAATGAAACCACGCTCCTTTCCTTTCTGGAGAAGCTCTTGCTCATTTTGGTTACGAGTTGTGACTTTCTTTGGTTTTTCAATAATCTTCGGTCTAGATGGACCGGTTTTAATAGTAAACGCTTTTGGCTTGTACTTTAGCTTTACTTCAAGAACTGGTGTTGTTTTTTTTGAAACTGACTTAGCGACTTTCTTAGGCGAACTAGCAAGTTCGCGTCTTGGACGTAGACTGCTAGCTGCCAATTTCTTAACTACTGCCTTCCTGGGTGAACTAGCAGATTCACGACTTAGATGCACATTTTTTTGAGGTATGACTTTCTTCACCGCTTTCTTTACTTCCTGTACATTTTTAGTACTTTTATTTTTAAGTGTTGTAACAACTTTTGAGCCAGCAGGTTCACGTCTTGGACGTAAACTTTTTACAACAGTCTTTTCTGCTTTCGCATTTTTTGCTACGGTTTTAGCCGCAGTTTTTTTCGGTACACTCTTTTTTTGTGAAGATACTTTTTTTGCCATATTAAACGGTACCTGCGATTATAACACAAATAGACTATACAGTCCATATAGTTTTCCCCGAGTCGGGAGCGAGGGCATGTCGCTTTTAGCAAAAAGCGACTAACATCCTATTGTATAAATTTAATCAACGGCTTTCTTAGCATGCTCATATATCTCTTTAAGAATAGCCTCGTGGTCTGCACCATCCTCACGTAACTTCTTCTGTAAATTCATAAGATGCGCTTTATGTTGTTCTTTCTTATGTGTTGTCATAAGGTCTTTAAAATAACTTTCTTTATCGGCAATTACTCTTTTTTCTAATTCAAACATTTCTTCTTGAATGATCACATCAGGAAATTGTTCTCTATCTATGGAAAGAGAAAGAAATTCTTCATCACCTTCTTTCCCTATGAGCATTGAGTACGCAACAATTTCTCTTTCAAGGCGCACCATCCCTAGAAGGGGTACGTTTATATTCTCTACCGTCACCTCTTCTCTAGAGAGTATACCTCGACTTAATTCTTCTGTTAATGTCTCTTCGGGAATAGATGATTTTTGTGAAATAATCCTTATAAAATGAGCTCTATCTATCGGAGACTGAATTGCACGTACGAAAGGAAGAACATCACTCACAATCTTTTTCCCTCGTTCACGCTCATCAGTTACCATAGTTATTACTCGATCAGTTAACACCTCAACCACGTGCTTCTTTTTTTCTACAGCATGTACCCATTTACTAGAATCTTCTTTGATGAGATCTGCTGGGTCTTTCATCCCAATATCTTGTACAACATATACATCGAGCCCTCCCAAAAGACAAAGGAGCGCTGTCTTCTTAAGTGCATTCTGTCCTGCATCGTCCATATCAAAAGAAAGAATGACGGTATCACAAAAGCGCTTAATGATATGGATGTGCTCGTCGGTAAATGCAGTTCCTGACACTGCAACTGTATTGCGTACGCCTGCTTGGTAGCTCATACAAAGGTCCATCTGACCTTCTACCACTACTACAGACTTTTTCTCTGCCATGATTTTCTTGGCGGTATCATAGCCGAATAAAATTTTACTCTTATGGTAAAGCGCAGTCTCAGGAGTATTAACATATTTCCCTTGGGCAACGGTTGGATCGACAAGAGATGGCATGATACGTCCTGAGTAACCAACAGTTGCACCTGATACGTTACGAATAGGGAACATCACGCGCCCTCGAAAGCGGTCGTACCAACCTTTGGTTTTACCATTATCATCTTTCGCTTCTATCATCACGCCTGCTTCTACCATTTCTTCTGGTTGATAGCCTTTTTGTGCAAGAAACATAAAAAGGTCTCGCCATTCGTTCTTTGCGTACCCGACATGGAATGTACTAAGTGTCTCGTCTGTTAGACCTCGCTCCATGACATACTGCCTGGCTTCAGGGCTACTTTTTAAATTCTTTTCAAAGTGTTCAGTCGCATCTTTAAGAAGTGTGATGAGTCGCGTATCTTCTTTATTTTTTTCGGAGTTCTGAAGTGACACACCTGCGCGGTCAGCTAATATTTTGAGTGCTTCTATAAATGGAATATTCTCAATTTTTTCTACGAAGGTGAAGATGTCCCCGTGAGTCTGACACCCAAAACAGTGAAATGATTTTCGTTCAGGTGAAACATAAAATGACGGTGTGCGCTCATTATGAAATGGACAGCGTGCACGAAACTGCGCCCCTGACTTTTCAAGACGAATATAGGTAGAGACCACATCTGTGATGGAAAGATTTTCTTTAACTTGATCTTTGGGGTTCATTCCACTATTCTAACATAGTTAGAATAGTGGCGCGGAATGACGTAGAACGAACGCAGAAGGACGCTGAAAAGTCCAGGATGCAATGCAGTGCACTTTATATATCGTTTATTTGTAGATATCATGATCGCTAACTACCAGAATGTTGACTTCAGTTTTTGTGGCATAGCTAAAAACAATTCTGTATTTATAGTTGACTGAAAAACTATACTGACCACGTAATACACCATGCAGTTTATGAACTTTTAAAGCTTGGTGATTGGAAATGTCCTTAAATAGTTCGATCTTCTCAAGAGATTCTTCTTGAAGAACTTTTGGTAACTTACAAAATTGCCTAATAAAAATTGGCGCATAAATAAGCTTCAGCATATCCTTTTATTTTAATTTCTTTGCTAACTCTCGTAAATCACCAGTTAATCCAAGACCTAAGGATATTTCTTTTTGAGCTATCAAAACAGCTTGTACCGCCTCATCTTCAGCAACACGTGTTAGCGCACGACGAACAACATCTGCCTTATTGGATCCATAGCCAGATGCTACCAATTTATTGAGCTCTTCCTCAAGATGAGGTGAAAGTGGAACAGATATTGTGGACATAGTATTTTGAAATTATGTTTCTTATGTACATATTATAATATCATATGATATTATAATATGCAACCATTATTAAATAATTAGCTATTTTTGCAATTTTACGATAGTATATAAGCATATTTTTTTTAACTCTTACAAACAAAGGAAAGTTCGTTATGAGTACTGTTTTGAAAACTTTTGTCATCTACCCATCAGATAGATGTGGTGGAGTAGATAACCTTAGCACTTGGGCTACAGTGGTAGCTGTATCAGTTCAAGGAAGTCCAATACGCCCACCAGAAGAAAAAAGTGTGAAAGATTTAATGGCACTTGCCGAGGATGTTGATAAGTTAATCACTCTTTATCGCGATTACATTGAACGACTAAGACCTAACTACTTGATTCAGTACGCAGTTATATGTAAAGAGCTTGCAGAAAAACCAAAATCTGAACACGATTGTGAACGACGGCAGTTCTCCTTTTGGGCGACCCTCAAAACTTTGGAATTGAACTTTGAGTGCTGATACGATCATCTTTACCCCAACGTAGCCCATGAATATATTTGTGGGCTATTTTCTATACAGCGAAAGCGGCACCGTAAGGTGCCGCTTTTATCTGTTTTTATTTCTTACCAATCTTAGATAATCACCAAATTGGAAAAGTCAGAAATTGCTTTAGATACAAGGCGGTAAAACTTTTTTCGACCAAGATGTACGAGTGGTACATTGCGGGAGGAAAAAGTTTTACCAACGCAGTAGACTCCCGATTTCTTAGATTGTAATCAATATTTTGAAATCGTAGTACCCTTTGGGCATGATAGTGATATGACTTATTATGTTCCTTCGCTTGCTAGCTACGGAACCCTTCGTCACTCTTCGCTCCTCGACCCCTTAGGCCGGTGCCGGCAGGAATAAGTCGGCCAATAATAACATTTTCCTTAAGTCCACGTAACTCATCCATCTGTCCACGAGTGGACGCTGTAATAAGCACGCGAGTAGTATTCTGGAATGACGCAGATGATAACCATGAGTCAGTAGAGAGCGCAACGTCTGTGATACCAAGTACCAAGTGTCGTCCTTTCGCTTCTGTTCCACCTACTGCTTTCACGCGATTATTTTCTCCACGAAAATTAGAAATTTCAACAACATCTGACTGCGTGAACTTTGTATCCCCTGGATTAATAATCTTAACGCGACCAAACATTTGTTTGATGATAACTTCAACGTGCTTTCGAGAAATCGCAGCTCCTTGTAGTTCGTAAACCTTATTAATTTCACTTACGATATACTCTTCTGCGACTTCCTTACTTGCGAAGTTAAAGAGTTCATCAATATCACATGATCCATCAGTAAGAAGTTGGCCACGTTTAATAGTGTCTCCGACTTTTACAACCAACTGACGACGATATGGTACGGTATACTCAACATTCTTACCATTCTTGTTTCCTTTTGCCATGACTTCATCATCAGCAAGTAAAACAATAATTTTCTCTTTTCCTTCTTCACGAATTGAGGTAATAGTACCTGCTTCGTGGGCAATAATTGCTGGGTTCTTAGGCATACGACGTTCGAAGATTTCTTCGACACGAGGCAGACCTTGAGTAATATCGACTCCCGAAACTCCTCCGGCGTGAAATGTACGCATTGTTAGCTGTGTTCCTGGCTCCCCGATCGCCTGAGCAGCAACGATACCAACCGCTTCTCCAAGGTCAACTTTCTTGTTACGTCCCATATCAAGTCCGTAACACTTCTGACAGATACCATGAAGACTCTTACACATAAGTGGCGTAAATACTCTTACTTCTTCTACTCCTCTATTTTCAATAATAAGCGCATCATCTTTATTGATAAGGTGATTCTTCTTATAGAGAACATTTCCATTAACAAAAATATCCTCAGCTAAAATGCATCCACGAACATTTTTTGAGATCGGCACTTCAATACCAAGCGCATTTTCCTTCCTAACTATCTTACTTTCTTTTGTTCCACAATCAAGTTCTGTGATAATAGCATCCTGTGCCACATCCACGAGTCGTCGCGTAAGGTAGCCTGCTTGTGCAGTTTTGAGTGCAGTATCTGAGTTACCTTTACGAGCTCCATAAGTAGTAATGAAATACTCGAGCGGAGTGAGTCCTTCCTTGTAAGAAGAAATAACCGGGAAATCCAAGTTACGTCCTGAGTTGTTCACGATAATACCCTTCATACCTGACATCTGAATAATTTGCGCAATAGAACCTCTGGCACCAGAAGTAATAAGGTCATACACTGATCCATGCTTTTCGAAAGAATCAGGAATTAGTTTTTCAATCTTACTTCTCACTCCTTGCCATACAGAAATAGTACGCTCGTATCGTTCTTCAGAAGAAAGAAGACCTTCCTCATAATCTGCTTCCACTCGTCCTGCTTGCTCCCACCCCTCTTTCACAAGTGCTGGCTTTTCTTTTGGAACTTTAACCGCATCAATGTTCCATGTTGTTCCTGATACCGTTGCGTACTTATATCCGAATGCTTTTATTTTATCGATAACAGCTGGAGCAGACTCAAGACCGTAGGTTAGGATAACTTGATCAATAATACTGTTCATTTTCTTTCCTGTAACCTCATCATTCATATATGGATACTCAGATGGGAACACAGAGTTAAAGAGGAGGCGACCAATTGTTGTTTCAAATGGCTTACCTTCAAACTGTGCATACTTTGCTTTTTCTCCAGGCATAACGATAACCTTTGCACGGAATGATACGACACCGAAGTCATACGCAGTGATTGCTTCATTTGGTGATGGAAAATATTTTCCTTCACCTTTTTCTCCTTCGATCATTTTGGTCATCCAGTACGCACCGAGTACCATATCCATTCGAGGGTTAACAATTGAATCTCCTGATCCAGGACGAAGAAGATTACGATTCGCAGCCATAAGTGTACGAGCTTCTTCTTGTGCAGCCACTGAGAGAGGGAGGTGAACCGCCATTTGGTCCCCGTCGAAGTCAGCGTTAAAGGCCTGACACACAAGTGGATGAAGCTGAATAGCATTACCTTCAATAAGCTTTGGGTTGAATGCTTGGATACCAAGTCGGTGAAGCGTAGGTGCACGATTTAGGAGCACATACTTTCCTTCGATACATTCTTCAAGAATTGCCCACACTTCAGGAATTCCGTCTTCGATAAGCTTGTTAGCTCCACGAATGTTAAATGCGAGCTCTCGTTCAAGAATCTTTGAAATAATAAACGGCTTGAAGAGTTCAAGAGCCATATGCTTTGGAAGCCCACATTCATTAAGTGAAAGTGAAGGGCCAACCACGATAACAGAACGTGCTGAGTAGTCCACACGCTTTCCAAGAAGGTTTCCTCGGAGAAGTCCCTGCTTACCCTTAAGGTTATCAGAAAGACTTTTAAGCTGACGCTTCTGTGACTGACTCATCACCGCATCTTGTCCATGTCGAGCAGAGTTATCGATGAGTGCGTCCACAGCTTCTTGTAAGATACGCTTTTCGTTACGTAAAATAACATCTGGCGCACCAATCTCCATCAACTTCTTAAGTCTATTGTTACGGTTAATTACACGACGATAAAGGTCATTCACATCTGATGCTGCATAGCGTCCACCTTCAAGAGCAACCATCGGACGAATCCCAGGAGGAATAATTGGAATCACAGTCATAAACATCCATTCTGGACGAATACCTGCAATTTGGAATGCACGAATAAGAGAAAGTCTCTTCTCTGCTTTTTCACGCTCGAGAGCACCAGCCTTTTCAAGTTGAAGAATGATCTCACCTTCGATCTTCTTAAGATCCATAGTTTTAAAGATGTCAAAGATTGCTTCTGCGCCAATACCAGCTTCAAAACATGTGCCATACTTCATCGAGAAGCGATGGTACGTTAATTCATCAAAGATTTTATTTGGCTTAATTTCTGCAATTTCCTTCTTTGTTGCAAGAAGAAGTTCACGAAGTTTATCTTGTGTCTTCTCATCAGTGGAAGATTTTATCTTTGCTTTGAATTCACTATCAAGGTTAAAAAGAATTTCTTCTTTTGCAGCTTGGTTAACTGACTTCACAACATACCCTGCAAAATAAACTACTTTCTCAACGTCCCCTACAGGCTGAGCCAAGATAAGAGAAATACGAGATGGAACAGTACGCAAGAACCAGATGTGTGCAACAGGTGAAGCTAGTTCAATATGCCCCATTCGTTCACGACGAACGATAGATTTTGTAACTTCTACACCACACTTCTCACACACGATTCCTTTGTAACGAATACGCTTATACTTTCCACAATAACATTCGTAGTCTTTTTCAGGGCCAAAAATTCTCTCGTCGAAAAGTCCGTATCGTTCTGAGCGTCCAGTTCTATAGTTGATTGTCTCAGGCTTTGTCACTTCACCAAAACTCCACGCACGCACCGCCTCAGGTGAGGCTACTTTGATCGAAAGTCCGTCAAAATTATTTGTATCAATTGTTTTCATAGATATATATGTGTGAAGTTTATAATGATGTTTCGCCAATAAGTGGTTCTAGATACTCTACTTTCTTTCGTGGCTCAACATCAAGTGAAAGACCTCGAAGAGTATTCAACATCACCGTAAATGACGCAGGAGTGTTCGGCTCCTTAACATCTTCACCTTTGATAATACTGTCAAATGCCTCTGATCGTCCCACGATATCGTCTGACTTTACGGTGAGCATTTCACGCAAGATGTGCGCAGCACCATACCCTTCAAGAGCCCATACTTCCATTTCTCCGAAACGCTGTCCTCCACCTTGAGCCTTTCCACCAAGTGGCTGCTGGGTGATAAGAGAGTAAGGGCCGATGGATCGCATGTGAATCTTATCTTCAACCATATGGTGAAGTTTCATGATATACATCACTCCGATAGCAGTCTTTTGGTTAAATGCTTCACCTGTTCGTCCGTCATAAAGCTGCACTGTACCTGATGCATCGTATCCTGCTTTTACAAGTTCTTCTTTAATTTCACTGTCTGACGCACCTTGGAAGGATGGCACGATAGCTTGGTATCCAAGAGATTCTGCTGCAAGCCCAAGATGCATTTCAAGAATCTGACCGAGGTTCATACGTGATGGCACTCCAAGTGGTGTAAGGATGATATCAATTGGAGTTCCATCTTTATCAAATGGCATTTCTTCTACTGGAAGAATTGTTGAGATAACACCTTTGTTACCGTGACGTCCCGCTAATTTATCTCCAACTGAGATGTTACGAACTTGTGCAACTTCAATATGAATACGCTTGATGATCCCACTCTCAAGATTGTCCCCTCGTTCACGTGAGAACACCTTTACTCCGATCACACGTCCACGCTTTCCATGGTCAAGTCGTAGTGATGAGTCTTTGACATCACGAACTTTTTCACCGAAAATAGAGCGAAGAAGTCGTTCTTCTGGAGTAAGTTCAGTTTCACCCTTTGGAGTGATTTTACCAACCATAATATCTCCTGGACGGATTTCAGCACCTATTCTAATGATTCCGTCTTCGTCGAGATTCTTAAGCTTGTTCTCACCCACATTTGGGATATCATGTGTTGTTACTTCAGCGCCGAGTTTTGTATCACGCACGTTACAAACGAATTCTTCAATGTGAATAGAAGAGAATTTACTTTGCTTAACAAGACCTTCTGAAAGAATGATTGCATCTTCATAATTAGCACCATTCCATGCCATAAATGCTACGCGAATATTGTGTCCGAGCGCAATCTGACCATTATCGGATGTTGCAGTATCAGCGAGTACTTGCCCTTTTATAACTTTATCTCCAAGAGAAACAGTTGGTCGTTGATGGAAGAGGTTAAAGGCGTTTGTGCGAGCAAAGTTAATAAGATCATACGTAAATTCTTTTTTATCAGATTTAATAATGATCTTCTTTGCATCAACATACTTTACCTCCCCTGCTTCTTCTGCCATAACAAGACGTCCGATATGCTTTGCAGCTTCACCTTCCATACCTGTTGCTACTAGCGGTGCTTCTGGACACATAAGTGGTACCGCCTGTTTTTGCATATTACTTCCCATCAGTGCACGAGTTGCTTCATCATGTTCAAGAAATGGGATCATAGAAGTCGCAACAGAGAACGCCTGGTTAGTTGCTACGTCAATAAATTCTACTTCGTCTCTTGGTGCGAGACCTGGCTGACCTGCGCGACGAACTTCAATTTCTGCTTTTACAAGCTTGTTGTCATCGTCAAATTCATTTCCACCGTGCGCAATAACGTAACGTTCTTCTTCAAGAGCGTTCATGTACACGATTTCTTTTGTGATAACACCCTTCACTACTTTTACATATGGTGTTTCTATAATACCGAAGTCGTTGATACGTGCGTAGTTAGAAAGACGAAGGATAAGACCAATGTTTGGACCTTCTGGTGTGTGAATAGGACACACACGACCATAGTGTGATGTGTGAACGTCACGAACTTCAAAACCTGCTCGCTCACGCGTAAGACCGCCGGGACCAAGAGCAGAAAGAGTACGAAGGTGCTCTACTTCTGCGAGAAGATTCTCTTGGTTCATGAACTGTGAAAGCTGGTTGGTTGTAAAGAATTCCTTAATACGTGCCTGGAGTGGTCTCTGGTTGATGATAGCGATAGGAAGCGTTGTGTCTGTATCAATAACAGACATCTTATCCTGAATGTTACGCTTCATTTGCATCATACCTGTACGGATCTTTTGTGCCATCATTTCTCCAACGTAACGAACACGGCGGCTTCCGAGGTGGTCAATATCGTCCTCAACTGCATTTGGATTATGGTTAAGCTCAATGATGTGGGTGATAATATCCACCATATCTTCTTTAGAAAGCGTGCGTCGTTGTGCCTCCTTGTCCTTCTGGTCAATAGACTTGCCAAATCGCTTGTTAAAACGGAAACGTCCAACAGGAGAAAGATCATATCGCTCAGGTGAAATAATAGAGTCAATATACTCCTTAGCATTCTCAGGAGTAGCAAGGTCTCCATCTCGAAGACGTTTGTAGATCTCAATGTACGCATCATGAAGTGTCTTTACTTCATCACGATCAACAAGCATAGTCATGAGTGGACCCGCTACCGCGTGATCCTTAAATGCTGCCTTAATAGCGTCGTCATTTGTGAATCCAAACACACGAAGAAGTGCAATCGCTGAGAACTTTCGCTTTTTATCCACTCGCACATAGACACCGCCATCTGGTTCTGTGCCGAGTTCAATCCATACACCACGAGAAGGAATGATCTTAGCTCCAAAGTAACGCTTGCCTTTTGTTTCTTCAGAATCAAAGAAAACACCAAAAGAACGTGCTAGTTGAGGGACAACAACACGTTCAACACCGTTAATGATGAATGTTCCATGAATAGTCATCAAAGGGAAATCTGCCATGAAGATTTCTTGTTCCTTAACGGTATTAAGAATTTTATTTGAAAGCTTTACACGCGCTCGAAGTGGAGCTTCGTAGGTGAGCTTGTTTTCTTTTGCATATACTTCATCGTACTTCGCAGGGGAGAGTTCGAAAGAAATGAATTCGAGATCAAATTTTTTCTCAGAGTAGTCACGCAGCGGTGAGAACTCGCGGAAAATTTCAACGATACCTTTTTCGGTAAGATCCTTGTAAGAAAGAATCTGGTTTTCGACTAAGTTAGGAAGTTTAGTAAGAGGTTTGCGATACTTCGCAAATGTTTTCTGTGGACGAGAACCTGTTGAAATTTGTGTTTTAGGCATAACGACAATGTTGCCAGAAGACAAAAAATGTCCGCTGGCTTATTCATAAATAAATAAACTCCAATAAAATAAACGTAGTTTCTCTTTATAAAACGCTCTTTATTGCCTCCTTCGTAACTAAATCGTGTGATCTCGTGGTCAATAGTGGATGGATTATATCACGGAGTACTATAAAAGTCTAGAATATGCAAGTGGATAACATAAATAATACGAAAAAGACCGAAAAGCTTCGCTTTTCGGTCTCTTTTACATATTTAAAATCTATTTTTCTCTTACTATAAAATAACTCTGCTGTATTCTCTCTTTCTTAAGAACTGACGATACTGTCCTCATACCGATGTATACCAATTTCCCATCAACGTCAATCGGAGGAAGACTAGTATTGTACTTTTCTCCAATTTTTTTACCATCATACACAATAAAAAATTTATTTTTCCCTCCAACATTATTCTTAACATAATATACCAATTTCTCACCAATGGATTGAGTTGATAAAATACTATCATACTGATCGCTAATCTTCTTGCCATCATATACGACAAAAGATTTGTTATCTTTCTCTGCAATATACGCTAATTTGCCTCCAATACTAATTGGAAAACTAGCATTATCATACTCTTTTCCTATTTCTTTGCCGTCATAGACAACAAAACGTTTCTCTTCACCTTTCTCATCAATCACAGCCGCAGTATATGCAAACTTTTTGGAAATAATTTGCAAATATGGCGATGTAGCCCTTGATATTAAATAATCACCTTTACCCGGATCTTCAAGCCACTGACTTTCAGAAGATACAATCTGTGTAGAATTTGTTGAGGTACTTTGTGCCACTTGTTGCATAGTCTTAAGAGTTAGAGCAGTGCCCTTCTTTGAACAACTCACTTCTTTCACCTTGCCTCTCGTCCCTGCACCAATGCTTCCTACAGGAGAGATACCATTTGCTATCTGAAACTTCTTAACAGCAGTCACTGTCCCTGCTCCAAAATATCCATTAGGCTTTATGGTTAAATATCCACCATCAAAAAGAAATTGTTGAAGTGTTAGTCCTTCGCTATTTTCTGAGCCTTTAGAAAGGGGTTTTGTTAAGCTGGTGCATGTCATCGCCGAAGCTGGTGCATGTCATCGCCGAAGCTGATGCTGTTATAAGAAGAATAGAGGCGGATATAAACAACCCTTTGATAAGAATATTTTTCATAAGAATTTTTTAGAATAACTTACTTACACAATACTACTCTCGGAGATACTTTTTATGTGTATAGTCAGATTTATTTCTCAGTTACAAGGAAACTCTCTTTTCCTTTCTTTGCAATATAAACTAACTTTCCATTAACGTCTATAAAATCAAAAACTTTATCATAGTTTTCTCCAATATATTTTCCATCATAAAATATAACACTTTTATAGTATGGATCTACAACTCCATTAATTTTTCTATTTGCCAAATAAGCTATCTTTCCATTAACTATTCTAACCATTTTTTCACTAGACAAAGAATAGTCTCCCGTAATTTCTTTTCCATCATAAACTATAAAATAGCCTTTTTCTTGTGTTGACGCAATATATCCAAGCTTCCCATTTAACCAAAAAGGATTTACTGCAAATCCATAATCTTTACCGTATTCTTTACCGTCATAGACAATAAAAGTTTTTTTACCCTTTCTCTCTATCGCTCGGTATGCTAACTTCCCATTTATACTAATTGGGTTAGCAGCTCCATCATATTGTTTTCCTATTTCTTTGCCGTCATACATAATGAAAATAGAATTTTCATTTACTACATCGTAGGCAAGGTTTCCATCTATTTCATTAAAACCGTAATAAGCGTCACTAGCTACTTTTTTTCCATCAGAAACAATAAAAAAAACATTATTTTTTGCTGCAAGATAAGTTAATTTACCACCGATATTAGCAGGACTCCTTGCAGTATCGTACTCTTCCCCATACTCCTTACCATCATAAACGATGACAAGTTTTTTATTTTTCGTTGCAGTAAAAGCTATTTTCCCGTTTATGTCAGCAGGTTAACCCACTTGAGAATATTCTTTCCCTATTTCTTTTCCATCATAAAAAATGCGACCCACACCTTTCTCTTTATCAATAAACCAAAAGGCCACTTTCCCCCCAAGGTTAATAAGCTTATTAAAACTTAGTATATCAATATTTAAATTTTTAAATTCAAAGTTATTTTTTACTATTTCTGCATCCAAAGATGCCCCTGAAACAATATCTTGTTTATTTTTTTCAGCAGTAGTCTGTGTACTAGAAGCCCTTTCTTCTTGAGCTGCTTTTAACATCTTTTGAAAACCTTCTGATATTCTTTGTGCGGCAAGATCTCCAGCACATGAGCGCTTTTTAATTGCTGTACGTGTCCCTATTCCCACGCTACCAACTGGAGACATTCCATTTGCAATCTGAAACTTTTTCACCGCAGTCACTGTCCCTGCTCCAAAATATCCATTAGACTTTATGGTTAAATATCCACCATCAAAAAGAAACTGTTGAAGTGCTAGTACTTCGCTATTTTCTGAGCCTTTAGAAAGATTTTTAGTCAGAGACAAACAAGGGGCTGCCGAAATAATTTTTTTACTAGAGGCTCCTACTTGATCTGTTTTAAATAACTTTTCCAAACCTTCTAATGTTTTTTCTGTAGAAGATACGGATGTCGAGCTTACTGCTGGACCATTACTTGCATAGGAAAAAGTCTGAGCAGAGACACTTGAAAAAATGAAGGTAAAGGAGGTTGCAAAAAGTAGTCCACCCACAAGGTAATTTTTCATAGAAGTTGTTTAAAGTAATATGTACAATAGTACCATCTAAAGAGACACTTTTTATGTGCATAGTTAGTTTTTATTTTCTTTGTTAGTCTTACCCTAATCTCTGAATCTCCTCCACCATTTCCGAAAACTCCTCCTTATTGAAGTGCTCACGGTCTAGAAATACCTTGCTTTCTAAGGATGAAAGTCGATCTTGACACTCTTTAAGTTCAGAAAAATCCACAACCGGGTCATCCTTGCTATGAAAAATAATAACCTTGCCACCTTGTGCTTCTAGCTTTTCAAGTGATGTGATGATAGAAAATTGAGGAAGAACTCTCCCCTCATCTGTACCAAACGGCGGAGCAACAAGTAGCGTTGCTTTTATTTTTTTCGTGACATTATTTTCTGAAAGATACTTTGCAAGAAAAACTGATCCAAGAGAATGTCCAACAAATATCACACCATCATCAAGGAGTGGTAAAAACTTTTCAAACCATACACACCACTCTTTGTAGACTGCATTCTGCGCGTTAGGCATCTTTGGTAAAAATACTTCAAAATGTTCACCAAGATTATTTTGCAAATTCATTTTCCAGTCTCTCCTCTCTAATTGTTCCAAACTAACTTCCTTATTCTCCAGGTATGAAAAATATTCCTCGTATCTATCAAACGCCGTCCCACCGTGTATGACAAATACTTGTTGTTTCATTTTTATAGTGTACCAAAAAAATAACTATAATACAGTTTGTGTGAGATAAAAATAATAATTGGTAAGCTATCTCTTTTCCCTAGCCCCTATTCTCTATCCCTTATATACTATCTTCATGAATGTTTTGATTATTACTGCTCACCCATCACCTAAAGGCGACACCCATACTATCGCCAACACCTATGCCAATGCAAAGCGTGCAAAAGGTCACATCGTTGAGATTGTGGATCTTTATGCAAAAGAAAATATAGTGGACCTTTTAAAATTTGAAAACATTCGTGAATGTGAAAAATCAAAAGTACAACTAAAGTTCCAAGAAAAAATAACTTGGGCTCACGAGATCGTCATGGTTCACCCAGTATGGTGGTCATCAGTTCCTGGAATTATGAAAAATTGGATAGATCTTACCCTCTGGCCAGGAGTAGCGTACAAATATTCACCAACTGGAAAAGTGATAAAACTTTTCGGAGGCAAGAGTGCCAAAGTCTTTGCAACATGTGGTGGCCCATCGTGGTACTACTACCTTCCTTTTATTATGCCTCTTCGAACTTTCTGGGAGACATGTGTCCTTGGCTTCTGTGGTATTGATATGGTTGATTTTAAAGTCTGTGGGAACTTAGACGTATGGAAGGACGAAAAACGCGCAAATCATCTTGCGAAGTTTTTGATGACGATTAAAAAATCTGCCTAATTTTAAACGTAAAATTAGCGTCGAAACTAGCAAGTTTCGACGTAAATAATTAACCTATTTCCTAATAATGTGTGAATGGGTAAAGCGCGACCTATCGGCCGCGCTTTTAACAGATTTCTAACATATCAACCAAAAAGATTAAAATTGGTCAGTTCTTTATAATTAAGACTCCTTCAGTTCCTTTTTCCTTTTTCCCATGGATTACGAATTGAGTCCAGTAATGCAATGCGTAGCTTTTTTGTACACTTCTTTGAATTAAGGAGTGCTGCTAGTATTTCGGCATGCATCTTATTTTCTTTACTCACATCAATACAGAGCAAAAACATAGCCACGATTGGAATAATCTTATGATCAAACCGTACAAGGGCTTCCTCTTTGCCTTTACCAGTTTTCTGGAAAAGAACAATCTGTTTAGATGGGATAAAGTCCTGGCCTTTAATCATCATAGGGAAAGCTTCTCTAACATAGAAGAACATACTTCACCTCACGTAGTTAATAAACCTATACATACCCTACCACATCAAATTATAAATTAAAAGTAAACTATTTTTTAATTTGACTACTTTTTAAAAATAGTATTAAATACATGGTAGATATTACCTGTCAGGTAATACAGTTCAATAAGGAGACCTTACTATGAATGTCTACGTCATCGCAGGAATTTTGGGTGGATTGATTAATTTGTATCTTTATTTTTGGATTTTTTATGGCCCTGATGTAAATGTACTTCGGGAGTTCTGGAAAGATGTTCTTCAAAATTCACCGACCAAGAAAAAAAGTTCATTTAAAAGGATGAATGGAGTAACAACTATCACAGCTGGCAGATTCTCTTTTTTTGAAGTGTCTGCGTACCCAACGCCTTCTGTTTTTTGGCTGAAAATAGGTAAACATTTAGTCATAGGAATATTCTGTGGGGTAGCAATTCTACGCCTTTTGTAACATCATAAAGCAATTCCAACAAAGAAATCTTCTGAAAAAATGAAAATAAAAAAAGTATCTCGCAAGCGATACTTTTTATTTTGTATTATAGCCAACCAAAAACAAATACCGAGGTTTTTCAAAAACAGAGTTAGCTCTCTACCTATTATGTTGTAAGGAAATCTATGAAATTCTCTAATTACAGAATCTGGGTATTTGTTTTGGGGTGGCTATAGTTGAACTACTAATCACCGGCAACTAATTACTAACTACCCCGCCTATGCCTTAAGCCCTCTTCCTGTCTTAAAAAGATAAAGTACCCATACAAACATCAACATCATAAATCCAAATAATGCAATAATGGAAGTGCTAAATGCAATATCAGAAAATCCTAAAATACTATATCGAAACGCGCTCACCATATAGAAAACCGGATTAAAGTGAGAGATAACTTGCCACGCGTGCGGAAGTAATGACAATGAATAGAACACGCCACCAAG
This sequence comes from Minisyncoccota bacterium, assembly GCA_043781255.1. Classification (GTDB taxonomy): domain Bacteria; phylum Patescibacteriota; class Minisyncoccia; order Phycocordibacterales; family UBA5272; genus UBA11704. The sequence continues at coordinate 30,106 of JAYWBQ010000031.1, forward strand.
ATAGGTTAGTGGCATAATCACAAACGTCGGAATGATATTGATAGCATCAAACCCTTTTGCATAGATAGCATTCACAAGTCCAACAAGTGAGAATAATATCGCAGTCATACTTGCAATAAGTAATGCTAAGAACGGGTGTGCTACAGGAACAACCTCAAAAATATACGATGAAGCAAAAACAAGGACTCCAATAACAAGTCCTCGAAGAAGTGACCCTGTGACGTACGCACATACCACAGTCCATGCAGGCATTGGAGACACAAGAATCTCTTCGACAGTTTTCATGAACTTGAGCTGGAAGAATGAGAAGGCGATATTTTGGAATGAACCATTAAGAATAGCCATCATGACAAGTCCAGGGACAATGAATGCCATATATGACACACCTCCAATTGCGCTTATTTGTGAACCAATAAACTTTCCGAAAATAAGAAAGTACAGCACAGTTGTCATCACCGACGGAAGGAATGTCTGCGGCCAAATACGTAAGAAGCGGATGACTTCCTTTCGCACAATGGTCATGTATGCGATGAAGAGTTGTTGTGAGTTCATAGAATAGGTTGTAGGTTGTAGGTTGTAGGTTGTAGGTTGTAGGTTGTAGGTTGTAGGTTGTAGGTTGTAGGTTGTAGGTTGTAGGTTGTAG
>JAYWBQ010000032.1:0-30660 GCA_043781255.1 Minisyncoccota bacterium
TTGTGTCATATACACTATCAGCAGACCTACGTTGTGACATTATTTGGTCAGGAGAATACTGTACACCTTCCTTTAGTCCGTATAATCCTGTACCCGAAGAAGAATTGTTTGAACGCTCCCTTTGTATTTGATTATACTGCTCAATCAAACTTGCTAATTCTTTAGGATTTGCACACATTTTATTAAGTGGAATGAGTGTGTTATCTTCGCACCTTCTTTTCCCTAGTTTTTCAGCATAATCAGTTAATTCTTTATCATATGCCCAGTCAACTGCAGTCTTTACTTCTTCTCGTGACCTATTGTTTGACCAGCCTTCTGGAATATACTCAGGAGAGTAAAAACCAGTTTTTTTAAGCTCATTTTCAGCCTGTTCTCTAACAAGATATTTATATTTTTCTAGGTCAGTCATCTTCTTCCAGAGAGCACTTTCTGTATCACTATTTTTTACATCCCTAGAATTAATAGTTTTCTGTGTCACTCTTTCTGTTCTACACTTCAAATTCTCAGCAACAATTTCTCCATCACCACAAGTTTTTGAACAGGTTTCATTTGTAGATACCATGGAACCATCTAAACATTTTTGTTTTCCTTGTTTAGCTAAAATATCTTTTTCTTTCTTTACATTTTCTTGTTGAATTTTTTCTCCTTTACAAGTGTCATCACAAATAGAGATGTTCTCTTTTTTAATAACCCCCTGTTTAATCACAGTTATTTTTACCTTTTTAATTTTAGTTTCATCTATACTATTAGTAACTATTGAAGTAGTTGGTACAGTTTGCTCTTGGTTTTCTTTCTTTGTGCTTGTCGAAATAACTAAAGCAGAATCATCTCTTTTTTCACTCCTTACAGGTAAAGTTTTTGTAACTTCTGTTTTTTTGCTAAACCAAGAAACTGGATTCCACCAAGAAGCACTGGCTACTGTAGGGATTAAAAGTAGAAGAAACAAAAATTTTGAAAATTTCATAAAGTTAATTAAAGTCTAATAATATCCATCTCCAGAAGCAGGATTATAATTAAATAAATCAAAAATAATATTAAAAAATACATAATTATTAAGCATAAAAACAAAATAGGCACCCTAATGGGTGCGTACAGTTCAATAGCCGAAGCCATCAATCATGTATCCCAAATAGGATGCCTATACTGGCCACGATTGACAGAAAAAGCCTTTTTGGGCTTCAGTAAAACTATTGAACTGTACACCCACTCATAATACCACTAATCTGTAGTTTTGCTATAATATGGACAACGTTCACAAAATACAACATTATGAAAGAAATCACTTTTAATTTTAATGATTCCGATATTAAAAGAATTGAAAAAATACTTTTAGTTTTACCAGAGGAAGAATTCCTTCTTGATTTTTTAAAATTTATTACTGTAGACGATTCCTATTTTACTAACTATAATGAAAAAATAGAACTAGCTATTAGACTATCTAAAAATATATTTTCAAAATTTGACAATGATACTGTAAATGAAAAATATATAAAATTTAGTGAAAAACTATTCAATTTATATTCATTTTTGTTATGTAATTTTTCTGTAGATAATTACCATAGAAATCAGGCAAAATTACAACCAGAATGGAGACGTTCAACTGATTACGAAAAAGTAAAAAAATGGAAAATTAAACATGATGAACTTCAGGTATTAATTTCTGATATAGAAGATGCTTACAAAGAATTACTAACAACATCTAAGGAAGAACTACTGAAAACAAAGAAGTTGATGTTATCTGATTATGAAATTTCATTTAATAACGAAACAGCAAAATTGAAAATTGGAGATTTTTGTTCGATTGATTTTCCTTCATATAAAAATGAACACTATTTACTTAGAAGGATGTTTTCTGTCAAAAAGAATGAAGCTATTGACTGGGAAGAAGCCTATGAGGACATTAAAGGTTTAAAAGCAACAACCTTAAAGAAAAATGAGATTGAAAAGAATAAAAAGTCCGTCAAGGATACGGCTAGAGCAATCAATGCAAGAATTCAAGAGACCGCAAAAACTGATTGCAATCTTATTTGTTGGGAAACAAACTGTTTAAAACGTCTGTATTAAATCTATAATTCACAAAAGTCACCAGTGACTCACCCCTTCTAAAAGTATGATTAATTCATGCTTTTTTTAATAATGAGCACTAACAATCACTTACATGAATTCAATGAAAAAGAAAACAAAAATAGAGCCAACCTTTAAAAGTACTCTAATTACAGAAGATACAATTTATGAAATGATTTATGACAAAATACTTAATTCTACATCATTTATTAAATCTGGCAGAAACGGACAAATGGAATTCTTTTTAGAAGAAGTAGAAATCAACGGTAGAAAATTCAAACCATTACCACCAAATCACATGCTGGTAGAAAAAGGAATTATCCTCTTTCCTTCAATGCCTTTCCCGTATAACAACGAGGAAGAACTACTAACTGAAATACAAACTTTTATTCATAAATATCTTGATGTAACTGAAGCATTTGAACCAATAGCAACCTACTATGTTCTCTTTACATGGCTCTATGACAGATTTAATGAAGTTCCTTATCTCAGGGCAATTGGTGACTTCGGAACTGGTAAATCTCGCTTACTTCAGGTTGTGGGTTCTATCTGTTACAAACCAATTTTTACTGGAGGAGCAACTACTACAAGCCCAATCTTTCGTATTGTTGACGAAGTAAAAGGAACCTTAGTGATAGATGAGGCAGATTTTAAATACTCTGACATGAGTTCTGATATGGTTAAGATATTAAATATGGGATATCAGAAAGGAGGGAATGTTTTACGCTCCGAAGGTAAAGGAACTTTTGAAGTTAAAGCCTATGATGTTTTTTGTCCTAAGATTGTAGCCACTAGAGAAACTTTTACTGACAAAGCACTTGAGAGTCGTTTTCTTATTGAAGAAATGGGGTCTGGAAATCTTAGAAAAGACATACCAAGAACACTAAATGATGAATTTTATTTTGAAGCTGAAACTCTGAGAAATAAACTTCTTATGTGGAGATTAAAAAATTACTTTGAACCCATAGAAAAGCGTGATGAAGTTATTGATGGAATACACCCCCGTCTCAATCAAATTGTCATACCACTTTTGTCTATTATTAAAGACAAGAAGATACGTGAACAATTAGTAACTTTTATTATTAAGTACAACGGTGAACTTGTAGCAGAAAGAGGATTTTCTCAGGAGAGTGACATTGTATTCGCTATTCTTAAACTTGAGCATGAAATATTTGATGGGTTTGTAACAACTAAGCAGATAACCGACGAGATTAATAAAGATATCGATAGTAGTTATGATAAATTAAGTTTTAGAAAAGTTGGATGGTATCTTAGCAAAAAATTACAACTAAAGTCTTCTAGAACAAGAAGAGGATATGTGCTTTCATTCAATGAAAACAGGAAGAGATTAGACATGTGGAAGGAACGCTTTGGTATAACGGATGCAGATATTCGAGGTGAAGATGTGAATGAAGTGAACGTTGTATCTAGTGGATATGACAAGTCATTAGATTTAGATGTTTCAGCAGTACCATTCTAAAAAGAAAGTCGAGAAAACTAATAAAAATGGTATAATGTATACGCTACACAATAAAGACGAATATGACGGACAATTGAGACCTAAAGGGGGTCTACAGTCGTCTTTGTGTAGCAACATTGGACCGTCTTGTAGTTCCCCTTTAAGTTTTAATTACTCCGATTCTGTTTCCGAAGATGACGCACTAGATTACTTAGCTAAGGTATATGTAGACATCTACTTCGACTTTATTAAAAAACAAAATAACCATGCAACCTAATTTAAAAAAAGCTGTTGGATATTATCGTGTATCCACCAAAGAACAAGTAGAAGAAGGTAACAGTCTTTCTACTCAAGAGAAAATCTGTAAAGAATGGGCTCGTAAAAATAACTACGAGATAGTAGAGCAATTTATTGAGCAAGGAGAGAGTGCGAAGACTGTGAACCGTACTGAGTTGAAAAAACTTTTTACTTATTGTGCTAATAAAAAGAATCATGTTGAAGCTGTTATCATCTACAAATTGGACCGTATAAGTCGTAACACTGATGACTACAGCCAGATTCGACTACTATTGAAGAAATATGAAGTAGAGATAAAATCTACCACAGAGTTCTTTGAGAACACTCCTGTAGGTCGTTTTATGGAGAATACGATGGCTAACATTTCGCAGTTCGACAACGATATACGCTCAGAGCGTTCTGGTGGTGGTATGAGAGAAGCTGTAAGAGATGGTCGTTATGTTTGGATGGCTCCTATTGGATATATCAATACTAAAGTAAATGGTAAAGCTACCATAGCTCAGGACCCGCTAATGGCTTCACTTGTTCGTGAAACTTTTGAGCTTATCTTAAAGGGTGTTCGCACAGTAGAAGAAGTTCGAGTTATTATGGAAGAACGAGGTCTTGCTCTTAAAAGTGGTAAGCCAATTGGAAAATCATATTTCTATAAAGTCTTTAAGAACAAGCTTTACATGGGGCATATTGAAAAGTTTAAAGAGTGTCACAAAGGTCTATTTGAGCCTATTGTTTCTGAAGATGTATTTAATCAGGTTCAGAGAATACTAAGTGGTAAGGGTCGTAAAGAAGTCCAATATAAAAAAGATAATGAAGATTTTCCTCTTCGTCGTTTTGTTGTAGATACAGAAAATAAAAAAATTACAGGAAGCTTCTCAAAAGGGAGGAATGGCACACTATACCCTTTCTATCGTTTTGGTGGTGCTGGGTCCAACTATAATCGAGACAAATTCGAGGAACAGTATCAAACCTACGTAGATAAGTTTTGTTTTACAGAAGAACAAAAGGAAAAATTAGCGTCTAAGATTCGAGAGCACTTTGGAGTTGCGGTGGAAAGTGAAAAGAAGGGTACAAAAAAACTTTCTTCACGTATTACAGAGCTTCAGAGACAACAAACTTCTCTGATAGAGAAAAACCTCAAGGGTATCATTAGTGATGAAATTCTTACAAGACATCTGAAACTCATTGAGGAAGAATTAATTGGAGCAAAACTTAACCTCACAAATGCTGAGCAGATTACTTTTGATGTCGATAAAGCAATAAGTATTATTTCACCTTTCCTAAAGACACCGAGTGAGGTCTGGGAGATGGCAAAAATTGATAATAAACTCAAATTACAATGGTTCCAATTCCCTTCTGGAGTGTCCTTTGATGGAGAAATATTTGGAACCACTAAAATAGCTAGTATTTACAACGTAAAATCCGCCTTTTTACAGACGGATTCTACAGTGGTGGACCCTAGCGGAATCGAACCGCTCGCCTCCGGAGTGCAAAACCGGCGCTCTACCATATGAGCTAAGGGCCCTTATTATATTTTTCTAACGACACTTTTTGTACATTTTATCTGCTTCCTTCCATCTTTTTGCAGCTAGAATCCTAGCAAGTAACACTTTCAGATCTTGAAGATATTACTTTTCTAGTGCATATAATACTAACATGTTTTCGAAAATGGCGAAAGGGTTTCCTAATAGCTCATAATTCCTGTTAGTCTCTAAAATAGACAGGGTACTCATCGTGGGGGAAGTGTTTCTAGGTAGTCCATATTTTCTGTGGCATTGATGAGAGATGAAGGGGTATACTTTTTCCTATCTGTGCTCTCACTTTTCTGTGACATCTTCTCTATGTAGTATACTTTGAACTATGAAATTATTTAATAGCATAGATTATCTTTTTGATAAGATGGAGGATCATATACGAGCAAGGCTTTCTCGTCATCCATTTATTTATACATTTATCGGAGGTAGTGGAGTTGTTCTTTTTTGGAGAGGAATTTGGCACACTGCTGATATTCTAGAAAAGAGTTCACCATTTCTAGGCTACCTATTCTCACCACTTGGATCTATTATTCTTGCGATAACCATTCTTCTTTCAACTGGACTTTTTGTTTCTGTGTTTATTGGAGATTCGATTATTATGTCAGGAATTAAGCATGATAAGAAGATTATTGAAAAAACAATTGAGGATGTTGAGGCGGAGAAAGTTGATATAGAAAAAGTGCTTGTAGCAATAGTTGAGATGAAAAATGAACTTGAACATCTGGAACATAAAGCACGAGCGAGGTGTGATAATGGATAAAATATGATACAGTAATTACTACATATGAATACAATTGATGAACAGACAGCGGTAAATAATAATGAAAATCTTAGCAAGGAAACATTAGGAGTAGTGAGTGAGACAATTATTTCAACTGATTTTTGTGAAGCGGTAGATATTTTACCAAGCACTGAAGTGAAAGATATTCTTCCAGCTTTAGAATCACTACTCACAAAAGAAGAAGAGATAAAAAACTAACGTAAGGATTGTAATGGTAAGAAAACGACCCATAAGGTGGTCTTGTTAGTCGTAGTATGAGCTTATACCATCTCCAACTAACCATCTCGAACTCATCCTCATACTTTTTGCTACAAAACTTTGTCTCATACTCTTCATATATCTATATGATTCGTATTCCGAATTGTTTTTCGCTAAAAAATTTGGAGGTTGTGTTAGGTAACACTAGTGCCACATTTTTGTTCCATAGTTGTCTTCTGCAAATTTATGATTAACATCACGATGAGCCATTTCATCAATAATTGTAGCTGATATCATGTCTGAAAGTTTTGCGTCATCTGTGAGCTTCCAGTATCTTTTTGCAAGATCTGTTGCGGGGATATTCTCATGCGTACCTTCGTGGACAAGGTGAAGATAATGCTCATAACTGTTAACTGCCTCTTCTTCAAAATATCCGACGACACGATGTGCTGTTTTAGGAGAAAGGAGATACAGGAAAAAATAAATAACTGAGAAGAAAAACTGAATAGTAACAATCATAAACCTCTCAAACTTTGTAGGTTTAGCCATCTCACTATAAATAAGTAAGTGCATGCGCTCATTTTCAGCCTCATCAAGTAAGATTTTTATCCAATGATGATCGTCACGAATAAAACGAAGTGATTTCATATGTTGAAAAAATCCACCAATAAGACCAGGGACTGCAGCAATGGTTTCAAGAACTATTGCTCGATGCCCATATCGCTCTTTAAAGAGAAAGTCAGCTCCTTCTGCCATAGTATGAACGACAAATTTTGCAATTCTATCCCGTAGGTCTTTTGGAGTGTGACAGTAATGCTCCCTTCGTAGAGGGATATGAGGTATAACTACTTCCAACTGTTCGAACATTTCTTCATCATATTCTTCTTCTCTATGCATAGATGGTAGTGTAGCTTATTTTTTGTACTTTTAATATACCTTATAATCATGGTAAAATAGGGTGATTATGTTAGACATCAAATTTATCCGAGAGAATAGTCAGCTTATCACTTTAGCCGCCACTAAAAAGCGTATTACATTTAATGTTAATGATTTACTTGAAGTAGACACAAAGCGTTTAGCACTCCTTCGTACCGTAGAAGAACTACGCTCACAACAAAACGTGGCAAGTGACTCTATTATGAAAGTAACTGTCTTTGAACGATCCGATCTCATTGAAAAAATGAAGATAGTGAAAGAAGAATTAAAAACAAAAGAAGAAGAGCTTGAAGAAGTTATGAAGTCATGGCGAGTACTCATGCTTGCTGTTCCGAATATTCCAGATATGTCTGTGCCAGATGGGGTAAGTGATATGGATAATGTTGAAGTAAGAAAATGGGGGACTATACCTGAATTTCCATTTGCTCCGATTGACCACATAGAACTTATGGAGAAAAGTGATATGGTTGATTTTGAAAGAGGGACAAAAACATCAGGCTTCCGTGGATATTTTTTAAAGAATGACGGAGCAATGCTTGAACTTGCGATTTGGAACTATGTGATGCAGCGTTGGCAAGGAAAAGGATTCACTCCGATGCTCGTTCCATCTTTGGTTAAGCGTCAAGCATTGTTAGGTACAGGATATCTCCCAGGAGGTGAGGATGACCTCTATAAAGATGGGGATGACTACTTGGCAGGGACTGGAGAAGTCGCGACTATGTTTTATCATAGCGATGAGGTGCTAGACGGTGCAACGCTTCCACGGAAGTATATTGTATGGAGTCCATGTTTTCGTAAAGAAGCAGGGAGTCATGGCAAGGATGTAAAAGGCTTAGTGCGAGTGCATGAGTTTTATAAGTGCGAGCAAGTTATACTTTGTGAAGCATCTCATGAGACTTCTGTAACACATCATGAGGAAATAGTACGTAATGCAGAAGAAATGATGGAGGAGCTCGGTATTCCGTACCACACGGTGGTAAACTGTGGGGGCGATCTTGGCCAGGGGCAGGTAAAGAAATATGACATCGAGGCGTGGCTACCTGCACAGCAGAAGTATCGTGAGACGCACTCTGCAAGTTACTTCCATGATTTCCAAACACGACGACTTAATATTCGTTATAAAGATGCACACGGGAAAATGGAGTACGTTCACTCACTGAATAATACTGCCGCAGCTACTCCGCGTCTTCTTATTGCGATAATCGAAAACTACCAACAGGCTGACGGTACTATTAAAGTACCAGAGGTTCTCGTGCCATTTATGGGAGGAAAGACTATCATCGGCAAACCATTCCGCCAGTAGAAACTGTTAGTTTTGCGAACTTCCGGGTCAGCAGATTCTGAATTAGTAAATTAACGTCTTGGATGAAGGTTTTACGATAAACAAAAACTTTACTTCTCGTCGAATTTTATCAAAATTAAGAGGTTCTATGTATCCCATTCCACGCTAATTCATGAAAATTAAAAAGCGAACCCTGACAAACATCATCAAATGGACAATTAGGCTTACTGGTGTAGGTGTTGTATCAGGACTTTTGTATTGTTATTTCGCGACATCATTTTTTACAATTATATCGTATCAGATCTCGGGTATTGATGAAGTATCTCGTAGGACTTTGGATAGAAGGCTTCATGAACTCGATACAAAAAAAATATATAAGTTTTTTCCGCTTAATAAAATTTTTACATACAGCGGCAATATGATAACCAATACTGTTCGGGATGTTGTTCCTGAAATGGCGACTGTTATTATGAGGCCAGTTGGACTTCATAGTGTTAAAATTGAAGTAACACTTTTGAAGCCCGTCTTTCGTATGAGTGACACAGAAGGTATAACCTCTGACGGGATTATATTTTCAACTAAGTACGATATTCGCGCATTCCCTCGTATAAATATTGCTTCTTCGACAATAAAAACTTTCAAAAGTAGTGGTATCATCTTTACAGAGCTATCACTACCATTTGGTGAGAATACTCAAGATTTTTTTACACAAGTAAGTTCACTCGTTGGAAAGATGAGTGATGTTATTTTTCCTGTTGAGAGTATTGTTGTTGAGAGTACTGGAGATGTTTCATGTTTTGATAAAGAAGGAAAGAGTAAAATTATCTTTTTAAAAGATGCTGATTATAAAAAAGTGTGGTCAACATTAGTGAGTGCTATTGACACTGATCCACTTAAGACAAAGCTCGCAACTAATAAAGAGGGTCTTGAGTATTTAGACGTGAGATACGGGAATAAAGTTTTTTATCGATTTAAGGGTATGACATTCCAAAACGGTTCTGTCACTGGTATACTAGGAAACCATGCAACATCCACTCAAAGCATTTCTACAACTACACAATCTACACATTAGTGGTAAAAAGTCCTTATATAAAAAGAGCAAAGTGACACCTGTGCGTGGTTTTTGGCAGCAGCTTATTGATGAGAAGATTATACAAGGGGAGACACTCACAGTAGTTGCACCCATGGCTGATGTTACCGATACTGCATTTCGAGAAATGATTGCAAAGTATTCAAAAATGAGAGAGATAGGTGGGGGGCCGGACGTCATGTGGACAGAGTTCGTCTCTGCAAATGGATTAAACAGCCCAGGAAGGGGGGTGCTCAAACGTGACTTAGAATATACAGAAGGAGAAAGACCTATTGTAGCGCAGCTCTTTACCTCTGACCCAAAAAGTATGTATGAAGCAGCAAAGCTTTGTAAAGAACTTGGTTTTGACGGAATAGATATCAACATGGGGTGTCCTGATAAGGGAATAGAAAAACAAGGAGCCGGTGCGGCACATATAAAAGACTGGAGGCGTGCACAAGAAATTATTAAAGCTGCACAAGAGGGTGGAGAAGGACTACCAGTATCTGTGAAGACTCGTTTAGGATGGAATAGTATTGAGTACAAAGAATGGCTACCAAAAATTCTAGAATGTAATATTCCAACACTTACCGTACATCTACGCACGCGAAAAGAAATGAGTAAAGTTGACGCTCATTGGGAGATAATGAGCGATGTGGTGAAACTTGTGAGAGAGACAACAGGTGAAGTAAAGGATGGCGGAACTATTGTTTTAGGTAATGGTGATATTAAATCTGTACAAGAAGGGAAGGAAAAAGCAAAGGCAAGTGGGTGTGATGGTGTGATGGTGGGAAGAGGGATATTTGGGACTCCTTGGTTCTTTTTGGGTGCGGAAGGAACCGAAAAGACTAGAGAAGAGCGGTTGAATATTTTGGTAGAGCATACAAAGTTATTTGAGAAAAAACTTGGTGATATAAAAAACTTTGCTATTATGAAAAAGCATTTTAAAGCTTATATGAATGGCTTTGACGGGGCTAAAGAATTAAGAGTGGAATTGATGGAGTGTGAAAATGCGAAAGAAGTTGAAGAAAAAGTAAAAACTTTTTTGGAATTGCAAAACCCTGTGGTATAGCAATGGTGTAACCCCTGCAACTTTAGCTCGAAGGAGACTCTTGTAAACACAGCACTCCCTACCCCATCACCTGCCGAGTATTCGGTTCTCAGGATGTTACTGCTTTCTAACTATGAAGGATGCCTTCGTATGCGGTTAGTTGTCGGTGAAACCATGATTGCCACTGAGACAGCAATGTTAAAACTTTTTGGTTTTGTAGTCGGTCAAGAAATTAAGACAGAAGTACTTTCCAAGAACACACCTTTTTACGTGGAGATACCAACTATATACAGTTGAAAAAGTAACCGCTTTCAGAAACAGCATTAAGATGATGCAAGACTAATTTTCTGCAACATACGGAATTTAAGTTGCCAAAGTCAAGAAATAGGAATCAGCTCTCATATCTGCTTGATTTTTTGTTATCACCCCACCTCACCGCTTCGTACACCATTCTGTGTACGAGAAGCGGTTTTTTATTTTTCCTGATATAATAGTTTTCATGAACACAGAACAGCATCTTGCTTTATATCGTAAATATCGTCCACAGACATTTTCTGATGTGGTGGGGCAGGAACAGCTTGTTACACTTTTAGAAAGTTCTATTAAGCAAAAGAAAATTTCTCATGCGTACCTATTCTGTGGTGGACGAGGGACAGGGAAGACTACGGTGGCGAGAATATTTGCACGTGATATCGGATGTAACCCAGAAGACATTATTGAAATAGATGCAGCGAGTAACCGTGGAATAGATGAGATACGAGAGTTGCGAGAGGCAGTGCGTACATCTCCTTTTTCATCCCCGTACAAAGTATACATCGTTGATGAAGCTCACATGCTTACGAAGGAAGCCGCAAATGCACTCTTAAAGACGCTTGAAGAACCGCCATCTCATGTTATTTTTATATTAGCGACGACTGATCCAGAAAAACTTCCTACAACAATAACTTCTCGATGTCAGAAGGTTGTTTTTCAAACTCCCCCACTTACTACACTTGCTGATAGATTAGTTTATGTAGCCAAGGAAGAAGGCAAGATACTAGGCGAAGACTCAGCACTCCTTATTGCACGTCATGGTAAGGGGTCATACCGTGATGCACTCGGTATGCTTGAGCAAGTGCTTACAATGGGAGGTAAAAGTATTACCTTTCAAGATGTTGTTGCGCAACTAGGTACACCAGATAAAGTAGCACTCCTTAACCTTCTAACAGCAATATGTACAAAAGATGAGAAAGCTGTTGTGGATACGATAAATGTTCTTCACACAAAAAATAACTCTGCACTTAAAACATATGATGAATTTTTAGAACTCATTCGCATGGGACTTCTCATTCGTATTAGTGAAGTAAAGTCTGCAGATGAAGCACTAGTAAAAATTTCAAAAGAATATGGGGCAGTTATTGGTTCAAAGCTTATTCTTTCACTTCTTGAAAAGCGTCATCTTCTCGAAGTTTCAGAAGCTCATAGCTGGACTGCATTTTTGGCGATTTTGCTTTCTACTTTATAATAAATAATAGACACATGTAAGAAAATTGGAGATCTTCGGTCTCCATTTTCCTACACACGTCTATTTTGGAATCAAATAAAATCCAGCAGCGGCAGTCAGAATCCAGCATAGAGTTGATACAGCCCCACTTACAAAAAGTGGGAGTTTTTCTTTAACCGTTAATGATGTATATGTTTTTGTAATTGCAATTTCTTGTAAGTATCCAATAATGAAACTATTGATGGCAAGTATCTCCACAAAAGACATCTTCACATAAAATTGTGTTCTTGTAAGCAGTAATTCTCGAAGTGGCCAAAAGAGCAAGAATCCTGTAAAAATCATCAGCATAAGTCCAGCCCATACACGGTGGTGATATTTTTTTACAAGGGCTGCATTCAGTGTCTTTTCTTTTCCGCGAATCCATCTGAACCCTATATGATCTGCAAGAATTACATTCCATGCAGTAAAACCAAGAACTAGAAAGTGAAGAGAGGGGAGAATTTTTTCCACACGGTTTTAATTATTTTTCTTTTAGTAGATAGCTTTTATGTTAAGTCGCGGTAGGATATCAGAAAGTTCTCCTAAGATAGGGACTGCAAAAAATTGCACAAGTCCAAATAAAGATACAATTAGTCCAGCCAAAAAGTACCAGTATTTTTGAGTGATACCTATAAGAAGAAAAGACGGAGATGTTGGATCAGTAAAAATAATTGGGATAATTGGTATAATCATTCCAATTACTATCATATCGAGGACAAGGGTGAAGAAGAGAATAGTAAGAGCTTTTCGTTCCATAAAAAAGTAGTATTGAGAGTAATAGAAGTACTCAGTATACCCTCGAGAATTAAGCTATTTTTATGTCCACTTGTACTTGATGGTAAAAGAGGTATGATGGTGAGATATGAAACATCACAAATATATTTTCGTTATTGGAGGTGTGATGTCGGGAGTTGGTAAAGGAATTACCACTTCGTCCTTAGGAACCCTTTTTAAAGCAAAAGGATATCGTGTATCGATAGTAAAAGCTGACCCATATTTAAACGTCGACGCAGGCACCATGAACCCCACCGAACACGGTGAGGTTTTTGTTTTAAAAAATGGACTTGAGACAGATCAGGATATGGGTAATTATGAGCGATTTCTCAATCGTGATCTTGATGAGGTTAACTACATGACTTCCGGTATGGTGTATCAGACGGTTATTGAACGCGAACGAAGTCTTGGGTATCAAGGAAAATGTGTGGAAGCTATTCCACATATCAGGGATGAGATTATGAATCGTATCAAAGAAGGAAGTCTCCAAAGTAAGTCAGATATTTCAATTATTGAAATTGGTGGAACAGTTGGAGATTATCAAAATGTTATGTTTATTGAAGCGGCGCGTGTGATGAAGCTTCAGAATCCGGAAGACGTTGCATTTATTATGGTCTCATTTCTTCCTATCCCGCAAGCGCTCGGAGAAATGAAATCAAAACCAACACAAAATGCTGTGCGGCAACTCAATTCATATGGAGTTAACCCAGATTTTATCGTGGCACGCAGTCATCTTGCACTGGATGATAAGCGTAAAGAAAAAATCGCCATTTCGTGTAATGTGCCAACATCACGCATTATTTCTGCGCCAGATATTGAAAGTATTTATGATGTTCCTGAAAACTTTGAGCGAGATAATTTTGCGACAATGCTCGAAAAGATTTTGTTCTTAAAGCCTCGCAAAACCGATCTTTCTGAATGGAGAAGTTTTGTAAAAACAACCAAAGAAGTAAAAAAAGAAATTTGCATAGCAATTGTTGGTAAGTATTTTGACTCTGGAGACTTCGTATTATCAGATGCCTATCTTTCGGTAATTGAAGCACTTAAATTCTCAGCTTACAAAGAGGGGAGAAAGGCCAAACTCATCTGGCTTAACGCAAAACACTTTCAAGGGAATAGTAAGCATGTAGATCTGATGTGTAAAAAACACCTTAGTGACGTCGACGGCATTTTGGTTCCAGGTGGTTTTGGTGAGTCAGGTATTGAAGGGAAAATTGCGGTCATAAAGTACGCACGTGTTAACAAAGTACCATATTTTGGACTTTGCTACGGGATGCAGTTATTGGTAATTGAGTACGCCAGACACGTTGCTAATCTAAAGAATGCGAATACTACGGAGGTCAACAAAAATACTCCATACAATGTTATTGATATCATGGAAGAACAGAAAGATCTTATGAAAAAACTACAATACGGAGGGTCGATGCGACTTGGTTCATATCCGTGTGTACTTAAGCCAAAAACTATTGCATATACCTCCTATCATGACAGTGGATGGGGAACATCTTCAAAAGATGTCTACACAGTAACTGAACGTCATCGACATCGCTTTGAAGTTAATAACGCGTATGTAAAAAAACTTAAAGATGCTGGACTTGTATTTTCGGGGGTATCTCCACAGGGCAATCTTATGGAAATAGCAGAGCTTCCAAAAGTCAAACATCCATTTTTCCTAGGAACACAATTTCATCCAGAGTTTTTGGCACGACCTCTCTCACCTCACCCTTTATTTACTTCGTTTATCAAAGCGGCTATAAGAAATAAAAAGTAGCTCCTCCTTATAGATTCTAGTAAATATGTAGGTTTCATAAATTTTGATACACTAGCTTCATGAGTTTTACAAGATTGTACAAAGAAGTAAGTAGACATGCGACAACACTTCTTTTTATTGGAGGGTTTATTTTTGATTTAATTATTTTACCCGAAGCAGGACATTTTGCTACGATTTGGATCGGACTCTTATATTTAAGTATTGTTGCACTGTCTATTGCTGCTCGCGAATGGGTGATTTCGAGGAACACTGCATCCACTGGAGAACAGAAAATGTTTTCGCTCTTAACATTTGCTATTGCGTATTTTTCCGGATCAGCACTTTCATTTGTCTGTGTGTACACTATTCGTAGTGCAATTTTTTCAGTATCATGGCCACTTCTTTTGATTCTTTTAGTATGCGTCCTTGCAAATGAATTTATTTCGTCACATCACTTTAGATTTACATTAGATATTGGTGTTTTTCTTATTGCATTGTTTTTTTATATTGTATTTAATGTTCCACTTTTCCTTAAAATACAAAATGATACAACGTTTCTTATGAGCACTGTTATTGCAGTTGGTCTCTCACTTTTATTTGTATACTGTCTTTCATTTACATCTGATTCTGCTAAGGAAGAGGCTTCTAAGTCATATGCTTTGGCTATTGGAATTCCTATGTTTATTAGTATGTTATATTTTTTGAACGTCATTCCAGCGGTTCCGCTTTCTTTAACAAATGCTGGAATATATCATAAAGTAACCCGAAATGAATCTGGTGCTTTTAATGGAATAGAAGAAAAAGATACGCGCCTTTTTTCTGCATTACGCACGCCAGTGTATCATCGTAGTAGTTTAGATAATAGTGTTTATTTTTTTAGTGCAGTTGGTGCTCCGGCGTTACTTACGGCGCCTATCAGTCATGTATGGGAGTATTATGATGCAGTGCCTAAAATGTGGGTAGAAAAGTTTTCAATTGCTTTTACACTTGCTGGTGGGCGAGAGGATGGGTACCGTGCATTTTCTCAAAAAGAAAATATAGAGAGCGGTCTATGGCGAGTGACGGTAAAAGTAGATGATAAGCGAATCGTCGGACGGGTAAAGTTTTATGTTACTGATAGTGATGCACCTGTTAGTCTCGAAGCTACATCTTTATAAGTTATCTTATGTTTTACCTTGAGACACTAATTCCCATCTCGTGAAATTGAAGCAGAAGATCGCTCAAGTTTTGTCGCCCTTCTAATAAACTCTTCTTGCCCCTTAGGGATTATCATTCTGTGTTTTGTGGTAGAGATAGCTAAAGCTACATGAAGAAGGTCTTTTTCTTCATGTATCCAGGAAGTTCCAAAACGATGCAAGTTAATAAACGCATACCCACGAAGTGTTTTTTTCCCATTTTTTAGAAGGAAATATTCATGAAAATAGGACATGACGAGCTCTCGTATCGTTTTGTACACTGGATCTCGCCATCCGAGGACAGTATGATTTGTCTTACTGATTGCACCAAAGTATCCTTTTTCTTTGTAGATAGTGATGACATGGTCATAGTCTTCTTCATTTACTTTAAGACTAACAATATGTGGTTTTCTTTTTTGAAGTCGTAGCGCAGCACAGGCTAAGAATGCTCCTTCAAGACAGTGTGCTTTTTTACGGAGTATCACTTGGTGAGCTGACCTGTTAGTCTCACCAGCTTCTTCATGGTTAAAAGGAATACTATCAAGGTAATCTTGGATTTTCATTGGTGTAGTAAGTTTGGCGAGGATCTGGTTTTTAGCTAGTTTTTTGAATGTCATAGATTTGATGATTACCTGGAGCACACCTTCATAAGTGAGGAAATGTCATCCTCACTTAATATCGTCGTTGTCGCGCTGTTAACTGAGTACATTATAGAATATACATTATTGTTGTGGTTAATACCTAGTACGTGACCAAGCTCATGAGTAATCACTCGTCGTAATTTAATCGTATCGTTATACTGATAGATATCGATGGTATTTGTGTTTGGATTAAATCTTCCTTCAGTAAATTTTTTTGCACCGGCTGCATTACTTTCTTTGATGAGATTATTGATGTATACAACTAGTTCGTTATAATGATTTACTTTTGCATTTATTTTTTCCATATATAAAAGAAGCGAGATTCTTCTTGTTTCAAGTTCCGTTGATGTCGTTTTGAGGTAAGTGAGTTCTTGGGTCATTGCCTCATATTCAGCTTGAGGTACGCCACCTTTATTGTTATATGTGGTCACTTTGTCGGTATAAATTTTGTAACGCGCTATGAGAGTGTTGCTATCTTTTGTGAGCTGTTCGCCATCCCCTAGATATATTTCTTTTTCTTGTTCATAGAGACTTTTGAGAGACTCAGCTGCGTCTTTTGAGTTTTGTATTTCAAGAGCAAGAATGTTCATGTTATTAGTTTGGACTTGTCTTTCGTCGTAGATTAGGTTTATGGTAAGAGTCCCATTTTCATCGTAGGCAAAAAGTTTCTTACCTAGTTCGTTTCCCCAGAGGTTGGATGCTTGGTTGATTTCATCAATAAACTTTGATTGTGAAATACCAAAGTTCGTATCAAATCTTCCAATTTTATATTTCATGGTAACTTTGCATGGGGATATAGTTGGCAGGTATAACTCATCAGTATCTGAAGCCCCCTCCTTCATTTTTACGTACTGTGGGTCTGTTGGGGATTGTCGTACTATCACTTGAGGTCCTGAGTGTGAGACAATTACAAAAGGGGGAGTACTATCGATAACTCTGCTGGGTGTGAGTGTGGGTACTTTTGGAGTTGTTGTGCCATCACTTAGTTCTAACGCTCTTGAGGTCTGGTTCTTTTCTGATATAGGAAGTTCTGCTGCTGGGGTAGTTTTCTTTGATCCAGGAAAAAATTTTGTTTTTTGCTGAATAACAAGTTCTCGATGTGAAATAACTAGAGCAAACATAACAACGAGAAGGACTGAGGTAATAGTTTTGAAAATTGTGAGAAACATATTCGGTAACTTTATTTTACCACAGAGTTTCTTGGGTGGTGGAGTTCACTTTCAGTATATGATGTTGTTACTTTTTAAGACTTGAGGATATTGTAGTAGTTGTAGCGGTATTTGTAGAAGAATCGTATGGTGTTGTGGTTCCTTGCTTCAAAATGAAAGAATATCTGCCATTTTTTTCAGTTAAGGTATAGATAATACTTTTTGTTGGGCCTGTTGGCTCACTCAGTATGTCGGTCTTTTTATATGTTGGGAATTCTCGTACAAGGTTACTATTTTTTGTTTCAAAGCTATCATGTCCCATGTATCCTTCAAAAACCCCTCCTTTTTTAGTGTCCTCCTCAGTTACTTCTGGCACAATAACAGGCAACAGTTCTGTGTTACTTGCTGTTGTAAAAACAAATACTTCTCCAAAACTTCCTGAGCCTTGTGCTGTGGTTGTGATAACAAGCTCTTCGTAGGTGTCATTATTAAGGTCAACATACAAAGCATTTGTTAGTTTATTTGTTTCAAGAACAATGGGGGTATTGGTGGCAAATCCTTTTGGTGTGATAGTTATCGTACTTAAATTTTCTGCAACAGGATTTGTCTCAATAAGTTTAATTTTTTTACCAGTCGATGTAGTATGAGTATTTGTATCTTCGAGGATTGGTAGAGTTGTCGTTGCAGATTCTTGTACCGAAATAGCTACTATTGGTAGATCTGGTTTTTGTAAATGAGTCAAAATGTAGTACACCGTATACCCAAGGAGTAGAAAAGAAACGATGAAGAGAATGATATAAATGTATTTTTTCATATTGTTGTCTCTAGTATACCTCTTTAAGAATAAAATAGAGCGAAGTTGTGAACAGCTTCAAAGTAACAATGAGTTAATTATGATACAAATCACCGTAGTGACGATGAGTAATACCCCAAAGAAAATATGGAGATAATGCTGTTTTTGTATTTCAATAAAAATCATTAACATGAGCGCTAGTACTAAAATAAGAATGAATGTTACAAAGATGGTGTTGATATAATAGGTTGCATTAAAAATTAGTTTTTCATAAAAATGAGCATCTATCGGAGTTATTTTTGTTGTAAGAGAAGAAGGAATATCCGTGATGACAGGTTTTCCAAAAAGTTGAACAACAAATAACACGAGTTTATTGTTAACGGTACCCGGAACTGTCGCAATGCCTATCTCCTCATATCGTGTATCAAGAATATTATCTCTGTGCTTTGGGGATGCCATCCATGCTTTTTCTACTTCTTTGGAACTTCGAAAATTAATCGCTAAGTTTTCGCCAGCAAAAAGAAATTTGTACCCAACTTTACTAAACCAGTGCCAGGGACTGGTGCCATCCGGTGCAAAGTGTGCAAAGTACTCACGGAGTGCCATATCTTGACCTTTCATCATGGCTGCGTCGCTTAATTTTTTACTATAAATAAGGGGGGAGAGTCCATTCTTCTTTCTTGTTTGGTTGGTGAGGTCGATAAGTACTGACGAGGCAACAGATGAACCAAACGTGGTAGTTCGAATAATAATATACGAAGTAAACGAAAGAAGGAGGAGTAAGATTATCCCAATAAGCATTGAGAGAATGACATGCTCACGGAAAAAATGCGGCTTGTAGTTGTTCTCTTCATGAGGAACAAAGGTGTGCTTGAGAAAATTTTTTAGCCCTTTATATACCATGCTCATAGTATAATAGGGAGTCTTCAAAATACAAATGTATTGGTAAGTTCTAGTTAAGATATTTTGCCTATAGTTTTAAGCTCTTTTCGTAATTCTTTGTGCTGTGGAATAGTTTGAGCCACAAGACCCCAGAATTTTTCCCCGTGATTAAATTCCTTGAGATGACATAGTTCATGAGTAACTATATAGTCAGCAAGCTCATCTCGTATGAGGGCTATTTTGTAATTAAAGTTAAGATTACCATGTCGTGAGCAGCTACCCCACACTGTTTTCTGGTTTTTAATGTGTACTTTATTATAGGTAAAATTATAGGTGGCATTTATCTCTTGTATTTTTTTCTTTACAAAATGAAGTGCATGTTCTTTGTGTTGCTCATATTCTTTTTTTATTTCTACTGTTGATATAAGTGGAGGAAGACTATGATAATACTCACGTTTCAAAAGTATCCAATCCTTTTTTTCAGCAAGACTTTTCTCTATAAAATCTTTACTCGCTCTTAGTGGTGCACTTACAGAGATTTTACCATTCCTGTATATGGTGATTCTGATATGTCGGGTACGGTCGTGTAATTTGAGGATGTAAGGAACTTCTTCTCCATTAAAGTTAACCGAAGTAGTTATTATGCTCGGCTTTTTAGTATTATTTTTTGTAAAAAATGAGAGCAGCATATTTATTGGGTGCCACAAAGAATAAGTTTTTTTGCTCGCGTCAGTCTCTTTAATTCGGCTTCTTTAGCTCGTGCTATAGCGTAGCTCTCACACATCTCAGTATATTCTAATGTTACAGGTCTACGTATCTTCGTATAATGAGCACCGTTTTTGGCAGTGTTATGCTCTTTGAATCGTTTTTCTAAGTTATTGGTACTACCAACATACAGCGAAGTGTCTGAACATTTGAGAATATAAACATAATACATCCTCTTATGATACCATTTTCCTTTGTTTATACGTGCTAGTGCAATTTCTTCGGTTGTTGGTACACTAGCTGCACACTATGTTAATCTCATTTTTACAAAATAAAATGTATTCATTTATTATAGCAAAGGTGGCAGTTGTTTTTCAGTCAGTTATTACACTAGCAGTAAGTTTGTTCCTGATATTTTTTTTGTCAGGAGTCCTCTTGCCTTTACCACTTCTTGTAGCAGCTTTATTACTTGATGTACTTTTTGTAATCGTACATCTTTCCTATAGAGTTCTTTACAATGGAGAAAAAGTAAAGCTAGAGCAATTTGAGACAAGGGTCCTCATTGTACATAGCGGGGCATCACTTTTAGCACTGGGTATGACATTTTTTTTTATCAAAAATAGTTTAAACGGAAGTGCGGTTTACATACTAAGCACACTTTTTGTTTGGGGCACATCACTTATTTCTGGAATAGTGTTTTTTGTAAAAAAGTATTACAGTACAGGATAACAAGGGTTCTCTTGAGTTAATTATCTAATATTGGTAGGATTGGGGCTGGTGGTATGTCTTTTTGATCTTTTGTTAGAATGGTTACAATATGAGCACTTCCTTTTCTTTTCTGCTCGGCTTGGTAGGTGTTGCTATAGTCATGGATATATACTTTTTGATTAAAGTGTACGAAAGTAGTAAATTGGCAAAGTTCTGTTCTGAGTCAGGTATTAGATATCATAAAAAATCTGTATATATATTTCTTGGTTGTATTTTTTTATCAGTCTGTTTGATTGAAGGAATGATCAAGCTAAAGTATGGCTGGGAAGGAGTGGTTCATCTGCTTGAGACACCTCTTGGAATATTTCATGCTTTGCTTGATTTATTTTTTTCGGTGACTATCATTGATATGGTATTCTTTAGAACTGGACTTAAGAATCCAACTATGCACAGAAAACTTTTCAAACGAGTGGTTGGGAGCTTCATTCTTATTTTTGTGTCAGGGTCATGGCTTACGCTTGAACTTGTGAGTCGTGTATAAAGAACGATTTTCATAAAAAATCGCCCATTCTCTAGTGGGCGATTTTTTCTTTTAATACGCTATTATTATCGGGAATGATATTGAAGCATCTTTCTCTGGGAGTCCTGAAGGATTGTCTTTTTTGAGAACTATTGTTGCTTTACCTTGGTACGATGTTGAGATAGTCATTGTAGCATTGAATGGGACAAATTCATTTGTCATCCAGTTGCTTTGCGCTTGTGCGGGGCTAGATGATACTATTTTTCCATCTTGACTCAAAATAACTATAGGGAATGATGCCTCAAAGTACCATTCTCCACGAGCCTTACCTGTCACCAGAAACTGCTTACCGGTTACTGCTCCTGGAAGAGGAAAGGTGAGGACAATCATGCTAGAACTCGCATTGGTATAAGTCATTTTTTCTGAAATTTTTTCAGTAAATGTTCTACCATCTTGAGTCTTGCATTGACGTGGGTAACTTTCCATAATTGGGTGGTTAGCTTTAAGGCATGTATCAAATGAAGTTATTACTTCAGGGTGTAGCACCTCAGACCAAGGATCACTCCCGGGACCGCATTCTGTACACGTTATTTTGGTACTGTATTTATAATGCAGAAAACTTTCCCATCCAATAAAACTAATAAGACTCAAGATTACAATGACTAGAATTATTTTTTTCATTGCTAAATAATTTTAGTTATCTACTTTGTAAACTTAAATGTCTTCACAACTTTTTCACCGAGGTTGTAGTAATTCATAAGCTCTGTCTCTGTTTTTCCCATTGTCATTTTTTCATCTTTATATGAAGAGCCAGAACGGATTTGTTCAATTACATAACATGCCTTATTGTGGATGGTGCGATAACTCTCTGATTGGACGTATTTTTGCATACCAGCATCTTTTGCTGAGAATTTTTTAAATGCTACCCCATTGATAGTTACATTTGTTATTGTCTGATTGGTATATCCTGCATCAGTTGCATAACATTCTTGTACATTTGGACTCACTCCTACACGAACTTCCGCAGTGTAGTAGAGAGGGTAGGTCTGTTTTCCTGTTGAGTACGGTCCTTGGTCGATGTTATAGAGTGAAAATGAAACGACTGACTTTCCTTGATTAGCTTGACCAGCATTTAGTCTCCAATTATTTCCTATCTCATGGAAGGTGGCAAAGCTGTTGAGTGGCTGCACATATGCTGGGTATTGTAGTGAAAAGTTATAGGCAGCGTTAGCATATGAGTAAAAACCATCGATTTTGCCTGTGGATAGGTTTGTGGTCGATTTTACGCCTGATGCTGCAGGTTTTGTAGAGGTTGTTCCATCTCCAGAAACTCCATTTTCAGTTGTGCTACTCGTGGAGGCTTCGTGTATTTTACCTTGTATCTCATCTTTATGTTTCTTTCCAAAATAGATAGAAGTAACACTCACAAAGAGAACAATCATAATAATTGCAACGATATAATTTGTATTTTTTGGCATAGTAGTATTTAGTATACTCCTAAGACATAAGAATAAGCTATGTTCGTTATAGATAATTAAAACGTTTAGTTCATAAATGCATTAGCAAAAAGCGCAATCATCAAGATACCAAAAAAGTTACCTAAAAATGCAACAGGAATAAACCACTTCATATTCATTTTGGAAAGACCAAGTAGACCTATTCCAATTTCGTCAGGCAAGGGGGACGCGATGATCAGCCCTCCAATAAAAAATGATATCCATTTTAAAAATTTTAAGTGATGTTTTAAGGTAACTTTAGCACCATCAATCTTGTGCTTCATGAGTCCCATGAGATGTTCTGAGAGTCTGTCACGAACGAATTGAAAAATTATCAAATCTCCAGCTAGTGCTCCGAGTGCCCCAAAGAATGCAACGTAAAAAATTGGTTGTATCTGTGATATTTCGGCGAGAGCGATAATAGAAGGGGCTGTTGTAAAAATGGAGGTAAAAAATAATCCAGCAAAAAAACTTCCAAAGAGCTCATAGTTTTGTGTCGATTGTAGCAAAGAAATGAGAACATGTGTTTTTATCAAAATAATCGCTACAAGAATACTAAAAATAATAATAAGCGAGTCTTGGAGAAGGTAATCACGAGTAATTTTGTTCATTAGGGTAGTCAGGGATAGTCTCTATGTACTCGTATACTATGCAGTAACCAGGGTAGCAGTCTTTCGTGTAACTTTTGTAATTTTCTTTATTTTCTTTGTCTTCTCCATCATATCTCCATAGATGTTGATAAAAGCAAATAGGAGACTCATGGTAATAGGGCCCAAGAAAAGACCAATTGGTCCAAACAAGAAGAGTCCGCCAATAATAGAAAGGAAAATAAGTAGTGGATGAATTGAGAGCGCGTTACCAACGAGCTTTGGACGAAGAAGATTGTCGATAAGTCCAACGATGACAGTTCCCCATGCAATTAAACCGATAGCTGCATAAGCCTTACCAACAACAACGAGGTAGAGTATCCCGGGCACAATAACAAGTCCAGTTCCAACCCCAGGTATAAGGGCGGTGAGGACGGCAACAGATCCCCACAAAAGAGCGTTCGGCACACCAAAAATAACAAATCCAATCGCAGTCATCGTTCCTTGGAGGAGTGCTATTAATATATTTCCTCGTATTACTGAGTTGACTGCAATATGGAGATGATCAAAAATGTTATCCATATCTTTTGTACTAAGTGGACTCAAGCGATGGAGTATACGAAGAAAACCTTTGCCATCTCGGATAAGATAGTACAACGAGACAACGAAAATAAATATATCCAAAAGCCACACAGATAAACCTGTGAGAACCACTCCTAGGTGGCCAATGATCCATGTGAGACCTTCTTTTGTGTAGGTGTCTAAATTGTTAGAGAATCTCGCAAAATATTCCCCAGTTCCTGGCATAAAGGTGTCGATAACAAGCCCTATGCCATCTATCGTCGAGATGATAAAATTTTTACTTCCTTCGCTACGCACTACTGACCCATAGAGGTCAACTGATTCTTTAAATACTTGTGTAGAAATAATAAAAAATGGAATAAGAAGACAGAAAAAAGTGATAATAACAGTTATAAGTGAAGTGATTGTTTTTTGTCCGTGGCATGTGGCGAGTATTTTTTTGTGAAGCGGTTGGACAACGATTGAAAATATTCCTGCGAGAATAACGGTAAGTATAAATGGCTTAATAATAAAAAAAGTAAGAACGAACACACTAAGAAGGAGTATGAGTAAGAAATGTAATTGTAATTTACGGTCAACCATAAGATAACTATATCATGGATGTTGTGAGCAAAAATGTTTTTTGTAAAATAGAGTGTGGACTATTTTATAGCACAAGTTGTTTTGGAGGTTTTAGAATTTTTGAAACATCTTCACGCCATGATTCATCGACATCAATGTATAGTTCTAGTTCATTATTATCTGGATCAAGAATATAGAGACTGTGAGTCACATGATGATCGGCGGACCCAACAATCGTGACACCATGTGCTCTCAGTTCTGTAATAGCATCTCGCAATTCTTTATCTGTGGTACCTATTTTAAAACCAACATGGTAGAGTCCTGGCTGTGGATATTCTTTTTTAGGAGCTGTTCCTCCAATTTCGATCAAGAGAAGTTCATGATGAGTTCTACCAGAAGAAAATAGTGCAGTATGGAGATCACGGTGAATCTCTTGAAAGCCTAAAATATTTTTATAGAAATCAGCTGATCGAATGAGGTTACTTACATAGAAAACAATGTGTCCGAGTTCAAAGATTTTCATACTTTAAAGTGTAGCACGGGGGTTTAATTTGAATCTCTCTTGGGGGCACATTCTCCATCAACTCGCTGTGGAAAGTTTGTTTTTTTACCTTGACACCTCGTCAGCTTGCCGCGAGGTCGTTCATTAAAATTTTTTCTATAGGCATTTATGTCATGATATATCCTAGATTTATAGAAAATTAGTTGCCCTTTTGTTATTTTGTGTTACAATACAATGATTGTTCTTTCAAATTTTTAACTTTCTTGAATTTTTCTTGAATTATAGCCAAAAATGCTTATAAACGTTATGTTTAATGAGTGTTTCTGGCTATGATGCGAATCCACGTGTTATGGTATTAACCAAAAGAGGAAAACGAAATGAAAAAAGTGCGATACATCTTAACTGCATTCTTTGCAGTGTTTGCTTTCATGATGGCTTTGGCAGCCCAAGCAGCGCCTGTGTACGGGAATATTGGCCCACCAGGGGTGTTCTTTGGAACTGGAAATGTCAACGGTAACTTTTGGAGCAATACCAGTAATGGTGTTGAGGTAGGCATCCGCGCCAAAAACCGAGCAACACTTGCAACTATCGATGGTGCTGACGGGGTTTATGAGGTTGCTCAAGGTTTGTGCAACCCTGTCTGCTCGGGTGGCAATAAATCAAAGTTGAACTACGAGATTTCCGTAAACACTCATGCTCCAAACGGCATGGGTGCCGGAACCCTCGATCTGACGCAGGTTTTTGTTCAACTCTTGGTTGACATTGATCCTGGCCTAGGTGTTATTTGGAACCCGATTAATGTGCTTGCAAATTGGGCTGACAATGAGTACTGGAATGGTACCAGTAAGCGTGTCGGCACTTTAGCAACATATGCACCAGTTGCAGGTGAATTTGTGGTTCAGCAGTCCGCCAATACGCTTTTTGGCAATGCTGGGTTCTTTGGCATCCTTCCAGGCCCTGGTTTATATGACTTTAAGTTGAATGTCTACGATCTTACAAATCGAGCAAAATTGCTCTCCAGTGTTCAAACTCAGGTTCAAGTTGTTCCTGAACCTGGTTCCTTGGCACTTTTTGGTTTGGGAGCCATTGGTCTTTTCGTCTCGCGTCGCAAAACAACCTCCAAAGATGCATTTCCGGCGGTCTCGATCTAACGATCTGTACGATCTGTGCTGCTACAATCCCGTAGCACAAAAGTCCCACCTTATAAGGTTGGGGCTTTTTTTTGAGAATAATTGCCCCGTGGCATCAGCCGAAGGAGGTTCATTTTCTAGCTTCTCGCTTGTTTGTTAATCGTTGCGATATAGAGCTCTTCAACTTTTGTTCGTGCCCAAGGAGTCTTTCTTAAAAATATGAGACTTGATTTAATGCTCGGATCAATCAAGAAGCACTTTATTTTTATTTCTTCACCAAGAGATGCCCATCCATATTCTTTAACGAGTGCCTCAAGAATCATTTTTAGTGTTGTAGAGTAGAGAGGGTCGTGTGGATGTTCGTACATGCTTCCGATTCTAACAGATACGAAAGGGGAATACAAAAATTCCTAAGCGGTACTGGGATTTTTTTTCTAAATTTGTAGAGAAAGAAGTGAAGGGACCAAGTATTGACCTCCTTATCTTTTTAGTGTAGGTTACCAGAAGAGTTGGTTATTTTTTTGTAACAACATAGACACACACATGTGTGAGAGAGGATTATTATGACTACGAGTTCTGCTGATAGGCCACTTTTTTTGCTTATTGACGATGATCCCAAAATTCTTGAAATTTTTGGAGATTTCTTTAAAGAAATTCATAATTTTGAGGTTATAACAGCAAAAAATGAGGAAGAAGCAATTCTTTGTGTTGAAAGTCTCACAAGGCCAGCTGTTGTTATCCTTGATCGGATATTTTGTAATAGTAAAGGGGATATAGTTTTTGGGGAAAATCTCCTTCCTTTGCTTCGTCAACGAGCAAGGTTTCCGATCATTACTATTTTTCATTCTGGTGATAATTCTACAGCTGCACAGTTATTGGCACTTAGATCAGGTGCCTACTGGTATCTACCTAAAGGTGGAGATATCGACTTGTTTGTTGCATATGTATGGCTTGCCGTGCTGGTTGTTCGACGACTCATTGAGCCTACCAAAGATCCACTTACTAAGGCGCTCAATCGTACAGCTATGTTTGAGAGGGTCACTAGTGAGCTTTCTCGTGCAGAGCGCCTAGAGTCTACGACGGCATGTTTGTTCTTTGATATTGATAAATTAAAAATAATCAATGATAGCTACGGACATGCTACCGGAGATAGCGCCATAGTTTGTGTTGTTGATTCAATACGCAAGCATCTGCGACCGACAGATCTTGTGTGTCGCCATGGAGGAGATGAGATTGTGGTCTTCCTTTTTGACGCTCAAAAAGAATGGGTACAAACGTTTGCAGATGATGCTTGTAGGTCTATTGGGTTAAAAAAAATTCCTGTCGGAAGAGAAACTAGTAGTCTTTCTCAAGAGATTAACACAAGTGTTTCTGTAGGTATAGCTACTCTTGATCCTTCGCGCATTAGGCATGCATTAAAAGAAAATAAAGAACAGCAGGGTACATCTAGTCCTTCTTGGGCAGAGGTATACAATTTACTTGTCATTAATCTCATTGCTGAGGCAGATAGAGCAATGTACTCCGAAAAAAAGAAAAAGAGAGAAGGTGTGAATCAACAACCATGAGATACTAATCGCAGATCTGATCTGCGATTTTTTTATACTTGAACAAATTAGAATGTATCAATAAGGTATTTATCAATATCTCGTTGATCCATATCATAAAAATGAAGCGAGTTGTCATGAAGATAGGTTGCCAGTTTGACGCCAACATATCGCCAATGCCAGGGTTCGTACATATAATAAGCATTACCTTTTGGGTACGAGAGGATAAACCCGTAGTGATGAGCGTTACCAAGAAGCCATTGGTATGAGGGAGTAGTGTCAAAGCCGTAGAGATTTCCTCTCGTGCCTGTGGTTATAAAATCAATAGTTGTGCCAAGTTGATGCTCAGAATATCCTTGGTCGGCAGAAAAAGCATTTGCAGTCCCAGCGCCATATGTCATAGAGTAACTAGACTTCAGAGATTTTTGTTCTCGGAAAGATCGATAGCCAGATTTTATGTAGATGGCTACTCCTTGTGACTTTGCGGCATCGAGAAGATTTTTGAGTGACGGCCATGCTTCTGTTAGGAAGTGTTCTTGGCGATTGGTACTGTACAGATAGTCTTCTGGAAGGATGGTGAGATGTGCTGGTGTATAGTTTTCATTCATAAAGTAGACTTTAGAATATTTTTTAAGGAGCTGAATGTCTACCTCTGAAAGTTTTTGAAGCGTCCCCACTGTACCTGAAATTGAACTCACGGTTTGGACGACACCTCCGACTTGAGTTTTTACAGCATCGATATTTTGTTGCGTACTGGTGAGCGTATTTGAAAGTCCTGTAGTTTGTTTACTAAGATCAGTGTAGTTTTTTGAAAGTTGATTTGTATTATTTGCAAAGAGCTCAGTCGTAGAAGCAAGGTTCTGAGTAAGAGAATCTATTCGTCCAGATAGCACATTGATTTTAAATATTTCATAAATAAGAACTCCTCCAAGTACAATAAAAACAACCCCTAGAGGAAGAAGCTCAGCAAGATCTTTTTTAATATTTTGATATTTCATACTGAGAACAAGTATAGCATCAGTACTGCTAGTGGATTAGTGACACCACATCCTTGGGCTGACCACACACAGGGGCTATTCGTGAATAAAAACTGCAAGATATAAAAAATAATATTCTTTTATTAAGGACAGGTATAGTATCGAGGAGTTTTTTTCTTAAGGAGATGCTCCATATTCCTTATTTTTATGGTGAACTACGTGGAAGTACTACTTATAAAGTTGTCCTTTAGAAGTTTGCTATTTCTATTTATTAAGATTATATTAAATATACACATGAAGGACGTTGAATATCCTTCATCGTTCGCGGAGATACGTTATGACGTAGACTGCTTTCATTATTCAAATTATTTATAATCAAAATACTTTCGTAATCTCGGTGTTACAAGAACTAGGTACACGAAGTTTTTGTTGGGTAACACACTGAATCGAGACAAGTTTCTTTAGTTATTAATTTGGTTCTTTAATAATCTTAGGACTTACACACTTGGCGGAAGACATGTGCCCAAGATACGAATTTGGTAATTCGGTCCAATGACACGAATTTGCTAATTCGAGAAGGTCACCAAGTCTGTAAGTCCTAAATCAATAATAAAAATATGAAAAAAATTACTCATGCAGGAGTACTCTCTTTACTCGCGATTTCTGCGATCACTCTAGGTCTTAGCACACAAGCGTTTGCGTACACAACAGTTAACTCTCAGCTTGACTTGGGAGAAACAAATTCTGATGTTACAAGTATGCAGGCATTTTTCAAAGATAATACAGCTATTTATCCAGAAGGATTGGTAACTGGTTACTTTGGAAATCTTTCACGTATGGCGGTAGAACGTTTCCAGACACAAAATAACATTGTTAGTTCTGGTTCTGCTAGGACTACTGGGTTTGGACGTGTTGGCCCATCAACAAAAGATGCAATTAATGTATTCATAAATCAAGGTGGATGGATGACAAGAGATATGTCTGGTCCATGGATTAATACTGCCAATAAAACTATCACAAATAATTCAGCTACATTTACATGGAACACGAATGAAAATGCAACTGGAAAAGTATTTTATAATACTAGTCCAGTTATGATGAACGAAGGTGATATTAATTCAGTTGGTTTTGGTTCTACTAATGGATCTGTTGCAATAAATGATAACCTTGCACGTATGTCACAGCAAGTATCAATTACCAACCTACAACCTAACACAATCTACTACTATGTTGTTGTCTCTACAGATTTAGCTGGTAATGTAAGTGTTATGGGTCCAAACAATACATTCCGAACTAATCCATAGTTTCTAGAGTTTTTATGGAGACAATAATAATTTGTTCATAAAATTTATTCACGAATAATACCTCTGTGGCGTCAACCTAGGGATGTAGCACCACCTAACATCTTTCGTTCTGCATGTTAGAATTCACATATGCAAGCAAGAATACATACGAGTCGAGCACGTATGTATATCTTTGTGACTACTATATCGTATACATCGTATTTGTTACAAAATACCAGTTACAAAATACCGTCGGAACATAATAGTAAATGAAGGAATTTGGTCATATCTTGAACAAAAGTTTTATGAAGTCACTGAACACTACCCACGACTACGAATCAAGGAAATAAATCACGACATAAATCATGTTCACCTACTTGTATCTATACCACCCCAAATGCAAGTGGGTAGTGTGGTTAGATTACTCAAAACAAATACAGCTCGTAACATTATAGACGATTATCCGAACGAATTTAAAACAAAAACAGTCCACTGAAACGAAATAATAAAATCATTTCTGTGGACTGTATACGTAGTTCTTACTTTAAATGGAGTTTCCATTTTATGGCTTGTTTAAATCCATAACGCTCTATATCACAAGCAAAAGCCGAAGACCAGTAGTGTTTAAGTATTCTTGTTCCAAAAATCAGAACAAACATGGCCGGCATAACAAGAAAAGAGACTACTATGAATGTAAGTGTAAAAGAAATGAAG
>JAYWBQ010000033.1:0-11484 GCA_043781255.1 Minisyncoccota bacterium
CGCGCTTCTCGCGAATTTGCCCTCTCAGATAATCTCCGTAAAGAAATAGAATCCCATGGATTTATGGTAAAAGATACTCCAGACGGACAGCAGATCCAGCCATTAGCACTTGGCCATTAGCTCGAGACGGCTCGGCCGCGAAGATGTCGTAAGCTAACAGGCGTCGACCAACTTAGCCATTAGCATAAATTCTAAAAAAATAGGTACAGATATTTTATGTACGTCTATACTTAAGATTTAAACTAGAAAAGTATTGATCACAATTTTATGCATGCCTAGCAAAAGCTGGTGACAAAGAAAGAGTCTTGTAACTCAAAATAATCTAATGTCTACAGTCTATTTTCTTATCCCCATATCATCCCCTACTTTTCACACAAAACAATAGATTTCTATTTGTGCAAGATGCCCACTGTTTAGTACACTACAGCCTATGTTACCTCTTTCCCAACTCTCCTCAGCTTCCAAATCAAAAAGTTACAAGAAAAAATCCTACAGTGATTATGCAAAAGATAATGGCGGTCAAGATCCACTTCGTGGCCCTCGTATTCCCCCACAAGATCTAGAATCTGAAAAAGCACTTCTCGGATCACTACTTCTTTCGTCGGATGCACTTTTTGATATTGCAGATCTTATTAACTCTCAAAGTTTCTATGCTGCAAAACATCAGATTATCTATGAGGTCATCGAAGAGCTTGTTAACAAAAAAGAACCTGTTGATATTCTCACCGTATCTGCTGCACTTCGTGGACGAAAAGAATTTGATCAGATTGGAGGTGCTCCATACCTTTCTGAACTTCTCGGTCTTGTTGGATCAGCAGCGAATGTAAAATATTATGCACAAATTGTAAAAAAGAAAGAACTTCTCCGTAAACTTATCGAAGCAACGACACATATTGGTGAGATTGCGTATGACGAAACAGACTCTCTCGAATCCATTCTTGAAGAATCAGAAAAAAGTATTTATGAAATTACGATGAAAGGTGGATCCTCAGATCGTCTTATTGGTTTTAATGAACTTATAGAAGAGACCTGGGCTCGTATTGAGAAAATGTCAGAAAGTGGTAGTGGTATGCGTGGTACACCTTCTGGGTTTAAAGATCTTGACAATAAGCTCTCAGGATTTCAACCATCTGACCTTATTATCCTCGCGGCACGACCTTCAGTTGGAAAGACATCTCTGGCATTAGATTTTGCACGTAATGCAGCTGTAAAACACAACATCCCTGTTGCTATCTTTTCTCTTGAAATGAGTAAAGAGCAACTTGTTGATCGTATGTTGTCCGCTCAGTCTCAAGTGGATAGTTGGAAGCTACGTACTGCCAAGCTCTCACTCGATGAAGAGTTCCAACGTCTGCAACAAGGAATGCACGAGCTTATGAAGGCACCTATCTACGTAGATGACAAAGCAGCTAATACTATTCTTAATATGCGAAGTACCCTTCGTCGCCTTAACTCTGACCGCCCTATCGGTCTCATCATAGTTGACTACCTTCAGCTCATGGGGACAACACGACAATACGACAACATGGTGAATCAGGTGACCGAAATTTCTCGATCACTCAAGGCGCTTGCAAAGGAATTCAATGCTCCAGTAATCGCCCTCTCACAACTCTCTCGTGCTGTGGAATCTCGTGGTGGTAAGCCACGTCTTTCTGACCTTCGTGACTCTGGATCTATCGAGCAAGATGCAGATATTGTTATGTTTATTCACCGTGAGGATAAGTACGGTGAGAATACTGAGCGTAAAAACATTGTAGAAATTTTGATCGAAAAGCATCGTAATGGACCAACTGGAATGGTGGAACTATACTTTGATGACAAGAAGACATCATTCGTATCAGTAGAAAAATCTGAATTTGGTGATTTTTCTATGCCAAGTGTAAACGTGAACATGAGTGAATTTTGATTTTTAAGCTTATTTTTAAACGTCTATGGCAAAGCCACGAATCTGCTGGTTCGAAATCACGTCGAAACCAGCAAGTTTCAACGTAAATAACTAGCCATATCCTTCCTAAACCTTAGTGATTAATAACTAGTCTTACGCATTCATCATCTTCTTATACACTTGCACTAGTGCCCTTGTATCAGCGAGTGCGGTGTGTGCTTTTGTATTTTCCACTTTTAATAATTCACAAAGATAACGAAGAGAGAATTTATCTGCCTGTGGGGCATCATAGAGTCTCGCGAATGCCATTGATATAGTGTCTAACTTTGCATAGTGCATACGACTATCTACTCCTGTTTCTTCAAATGCCTTCGTCACAAAACCATAATCAAATACAAGGTTATGCGAAACGAAAGTACAACTCTCAGTTTTTTTAGCAAACTCCTGCATTGCTTTTTTACGATCGATAGCAAACATCCAATCAACTTCATTATACCCGTTCACACGGAGCGCCACCTCTTCTGCCTTCTCTGGGTGTTCCATTTTAATCTTCCATTCGCATTCTTCAATGATGTCAAGCTTAGGCCCTCGACCTTCACGAGGAGTTTGCTTTACAATGATCACCGCGAGTTCAATAATTTCGTGAATATCAGGATTTGTTCCAGTAGTTTCTGTATCGACAAAGGCGAGGTTGTGGGATTTCATAGGGTTAGTGGTTAGTGGTTAGATAAAGAAGTGTAGAGTGAATTGAATATATATGCAAGTGTCACTATATTATTTGTATTTTGAACCTATAGTACTAGTTTCTAATCACTAGCCATTAATCACTATTTAAGATAGTTTCTAATGTTCTTCTTGTGCTCATCAAATGTCTTCGCGTAATACATCTTCCCATCATTACCTGTAATATAAAAAAGATACGGCGTTACTGTGGGGTGAAGTACTGCATCTATTGCGGTAAGTCCAGGATTATTTATCGGCGAACTTGGTAACCCTTTATGTTTATATGTTTCCTTTGTAACATCCACTTGTAGCGGCATCCCTTTGATTAACCGTGTGAGTAAAATACCCGCAACTATTTTCATATCGGCTTGTGACTTTGCTTCCCCTTCTAAAATAGAAGCAAGAACAAGAACATCATTTTCATTTTTTAGTGGTGGAGTAACACCAGAAACAATACCAAGAGTTGCAATTTTTTTTGAGAACGTACTTACCATAAGTTTTACAATATCCTCTGCAGAATATGATGGTATAAGAAAATATGTTGAAGGAAATAATTTTCCATCTGCATTATATTTTGAAATCATTTTGTCAAAAATAGCAGGTGAAACCGACGGTAAAATTTTAGTGATGATTGAAATAATTTCAAAGGATGTACTCCCTTCAGGAATGGTTACCGAGAGGAGTGGTGATGTTGGTTTACCTTCCACAAAGGTGGCTACAACACCAAATAATGACAAAGGTGTGTTAAAAATATATCCTCCAAGTTGAATGTTTCTATCTTTTTTTAAGTACGAAATACCTGCTCGAAAAAAGAGAGGTGAAGAAATAATTTTTTCCTGCTTTAGTCGTGCACTGATACTTTTAAGACTTTCATTTTCATTAATGATAAAATTTTTTCCTACAGGAAAATTATCTGGAATAAAAAATACTTGCCTATAAAGATACGAAGCGCCTATCAGAACCATAATAATACAAACTCCTATAATTATATAATTTTTTGCATTTCGCATAATATAAAAGAATATTACAGTGGAAGATTAACCGGCGCGATACCTTTAGTGCTATCAATACGTGGCAGCGTAGGAGTAGCTGCTACTGCCCCTGGTAAATGCCACAACGTTGCTATCTCTTCTAAGTTAAGTGTGGAGACAATATCTTCTGCACTTGGGTGTTCAAATGGATGGAAAATCGCCTCAAACACCATTCTAAATAATTTCCTATTCTTCATACTAGTTGACCAAAAGAATCTATCTTCTTGTTCATCGAGAGATTTTCGCTCTGGAATATGTGGGAAAAATGCCTCACGCTCAACGTAGGCTTCAAAGAATTCTTCACTACGCCAAAAGACACGCCTTTCACCTGGTTTTTCCCACGGGAAGTCATAGGGGTCACTAACCTTAGCGCCAAATTTGTTCCATCCAGCAAATAGCTTTGTAAATGACATCGTGGTTGCTATATGCCCTCCGTTCCAATTTTCTTTTTTAGCAACATAAATGAGACGGATGGCAGCCATCGCAAGAGGCTTACTCAGTTTTTTATTAATTATTTCAAGAGTATCTTTATCTTCCTGAGATAATTTAATCTCGTCTTTAGTTACCGCTCTAATGTCACCTTCATAATCCCTAAAGCCATAGGTAACATCAACTTCAGTCATGATAGGTTTGCCATCAACTTCATCAGTCTGGATTTTCTTTGTCTTCTTATTTCCTTCTGAATCATACACAACATCCCCTCTCCGTATGTGCCCAGCATTCCTCACCTGCATTTTTTTCTGATCCACTATGTCTTTAAGATTTAAATGCTGGTGTGTTTCTTTGTTGACATAAAACTTAGGCATTTTTTTATCGTTGTAGACTGACTCATCCTGAATAAGTATCTGATACCACATGTGCTCACCTTTTCCAAGACTACCCATTACTTCTAAGATCTGAGTAATCGGATCAGTTTTAAATTCTTCTTTTGGATCCTTATCAAGACCATAATCTACATATGTTTTAATTGGTAAAAAATCTGCCGGCATTTTTAAATCTCCATCTTTTGTTTTGTAAGGTTTTCCAGTTTTTGGATCCCACGGCGTCCACATCTCAGCTGTTCTATAAGTTAATCCCCAAAGTTTTACATCCGTAGAGAGGTGATGAAAGTGAATAAGTTTCGTATAGTCTTCTGCTTCAACAATTTCAATTTCTGGATACTGTGCGTAGAAGTTAGTCTCCATAAGAGTTCTAAATCTCCTTTGTACACGGATATAAAAATGAATAGTTCCTTCGATGGAGGCTATCTCGAGTGAGCCATAATGTGGGAGCTTTCCTTCAAAATAGCGCGCATATTTTGTACTCGCACCAGCTGATTGTAAAAACCCAGTGATTGCAACTTCTGTTGCAAGTGGGCTCTTGGTAATCTCTCGTGGTAATTTTATTTCAAGCATTATCCAATCTAAAGAAGCAAGGTACTTTTGGTTAATATACATCATCCAAAATCTCCACGACCACGCACACACAAGGAGAAAGACACAGAAATAAAGAGTTGCGAGAGCTATATCAATAAGAAATTGCATGAGAAAAGTATATCATGCGGGAAGACAAGAGACATCAGGCAAATAGACGTCAGATGTGGGGAAAAGAAAACGGCCTTCAGCCGTCTTTTTTCTTTTAAATGTCTTTCATTCTATTGTCTGTTGTCTGTTGTCTGTTGTCTATGCAAGTGTATAATCCCCTGCGACCTTACGGAAATGCTTTGTGTTTTGGAGATTAACAAGCACTGTGTTTGGTTTTACAATTCTCTTTGCGAGAACTCGTTTGATGACTTCGTCTTTAGGCAGTGGTCGCCCTGCCTCTTTAAGAACTTCAGTAATAACATCACGTACAACACCTCCTACGTGACCCCAATCTTTGAGACCGTACATACCCCGACCAACGAGGACAAAACGAGAGTCCTTAATAAGTTCATTATGACATGTTGCCACATGAGCTTTCTTACCAAAAGTTTTATTGATTTCTTCTGCGACCTCTTTAAAGTGCATAGGGCGATTAGCACGACGCATAATGAGGTATGCATAGTCCTTAATACCACGAGCCTTCACATGAGGTGAAGATGTATGCCCCCATTCACTGAGCTGGTTCTTGCCTATCACTTTAGAAAGTGCGAGGTACCTGTAGATAATCTCTTTATTGTCTTTGTACTCAGTAATAAGCTCTGTAAGGTGTCCCATGAAACGACTAAAAATTTCTTCTTCAGAAACAAGATCTTCTTCATTAATAGAAGCATACAATTTTGTGAGCGCCTCACGAACATGAGCCGCAGTACTATCATTTGTTGTAAAGTGAGCATGAAAATGATCATCTTCTTTATGCTTTTTAAAATCTTCACCTAAGGCGAGGTAGAGGTTGATGTGATTTTGAATTACAGGATCCTTTGAGATGTTGCGCATGAGATGATCTTCAGAAACAACAGAACCAAGTTCTGCAATTGTTTTCTTGAGCTCCTCAAAAACAAAAAGGTGCTCTTTGTACTCTTTTGATTTCTTAATGGAAGCAAGTGCAAAGTTTTCAATCTGACGAACACGTTCGCGAGTAATATCATATGTCTTACCAATTGCTTCGAGTGTCATGCGACCTTCTTTTTCGAGACCGTAACGGTTAACTACAATCTCTCGTGTTCGTGGGTTAAGCGTCGTGAGAAGCTTTTTAGAAACTGCTTTTGGTTTAAAGGTGATTCCTGACATGTGATTTATTAAGTTAATTATACTATTCTACCAGAACTTGCCAAAAACGTCAAATCAAGATTATATAGGAATTAGATAATGATGCTTATAATCTTATTTTTAACAATAATTATCTTTTTTGGTTCATTCTCCCCAACATATTTCTTGTACATTTCATGATTTTTCACGAGATAAAGAATAATAGAATCCTCAGAATCCCTTACTATGTTAATAGTTCCTCGCATTTTCCCTGCAATCTGTATCGCAAGAGTTACAGTATCATCGACTAGTTTTGTCTCGTCATAAATAGGCCACATTTCTTTGTGGATAGAAGTATCATTTCCAAGCTCATGCCAAATCTGCTCAGTGATATGTGGAGCAAACGGCGCCAAAAGTTTAAGAAGTGAGCTGTAATCAGATTTTGAAAAAGACCCAGATTCCATAGCATTCACCAGAATCATCATCGAAGAGACTGCCGTGTTGAACTTAAAGTTCTCAATATCTTCAGTTACTTTTTTAGTCGTCTTATTGAGCTCCACATCAACTGTTGAGCTAGTCTCTATTTTCTGACGCAGTGCATACACTCGATCCAAAAACTTATCTGACCCCTTAATACTAGAAGTATTCCAACTTGCAGTTTGTTCAAATGGTGCCATAAACATTTCGTACACTCGAAGTGTATCTGCTCCATATTCATTAACCACATCATCTGGATTAATGATATTTCCCCAACGCTTGCTCATCTTTCTCCCGTCTTCTGCTAAGATAAATCCTAAGAATTCGAGTCGTGTAAATGGTTCGCTTGTAGTCACCACCCCAATATCATATAAAAACTTATGCCAAAATCGTGCATAAATAAGATGTCGTGTCGCATGATCACCTCCCACATATACATTTACCTCTCCCCATGCTTTTTCTATCACAGGATCAATAAGTGCATGTTGGTTATGAGGATCTAAAAAGCGAAGATAGTACCATGAAGACCCAGCCCATTGGGGCATAGTGTTAGTTTCTCGAGTAAAGTGAGACATCATAAGAGACGGTACCCATGTGACTCTTCCTTCTGTATACTGTTGCCACAATGACTTCATATCATACCTTGTAAGAAGGGCTGCTACTT
Organism: Minisyncoccota bacterium; assembly: GCA_043781255.1. Lineage (GTDB taxonomy): Bacteria > Patescibacteriota > Minisyncoccia > Phycocordibacterales > UBA5272 > UBA11704. The sequence goes on from JAYWBQ010000033.1 coordinate 7,429, forward strand.
TACTTTTTGGAACCCAGACGAAGTCACAGATTGCCTGCTCTTCGTCACTTACTTTTTCTTGTGTAAGATCTGTTAATTCCACAACAACAAGATTATAATGAGCAAGTCTATTCTGCTTCTTCACGACATGATAGAAAAGACCGTGTGACGCGAAGTCGTGTACCGTGATGTTCTTGATATTCATGTAGCCGGTTTCCTCCTTTACCTCTTGCCTAGCCGTCTCATCTTGTGTTACTCCTTCTTCTATGCCGCCAGTCAGGAAACCATTCCAAGCGACTTGCTTCCATTTCGAAATTAAGTATGCGTCTTCTGTTGGGTGTTTAATAATACACGCAACATTATTCCTCTCAACAATAGAAGAAGAGCTAACATACGCATCTTTTCCAGGGCCAATATTAATATCAAGCGGTTCTTTTTTATTAAAATCAAACTTACTAAAGTCGGGGGTTGATTTAAATGTTCCTTTCTCAGTAAGATATCCATTAACATTCACCCAGTCTGAAATTGCTGCAAGTGGGCTCTCTCCTGTTCCTGTTGGTTCATACTGTTCTACTTCTGGTAAAAGTACTGGGAGTTCACTCTCGTCCACCATATATACCTTCCCTCTTTCATCTCGTACAACAGGAAATGGCTCCCCCCAGTATCTCTGGCGTGCAAAAACCCAATCTTGTAACTTATACCGTACAACTTTTTTCCCACCAAAAGCTTCGGTTATTTTTATCTTTGCTTCTTCACTTGAAAGACCACTATACTCCCCAGAATCAATAAGTACTCCATAGTCTGCATACACAGAGGTATTGTCCAGATATTGTTCAAATAAATATCTATGGTGTGCCCAGGTAATTGTTTTTAGTACATCTTCTTTTTTTAGTACAACGAGCTCATGTTTACCTTCATCTACTTCTGAGAAGACCCTTGTGTTACTATTTAAAATGACTTCATATCCAGGGCCAACACTCCTTTGATTCTTATTTTTGGTATGACGAAAACCCCAACATGAAATCTGTGGCATGATTTTTCTTTCAACCCTAAAATCAGTAAATCCTGTCTCTTCAATAATCTCTCTTCTTAAAGCTTCCAATTCGTTCTCACCTTCATCCACTCCTCCTCCTGCAAAATGAATATGATTACCCTCTTTCTCTTTGATAAGATAAAAGTTATTATTCTCATCTCGTAGAATTGGGTCAACTATTTTTCTCATAAGAGTTTCAACCCCATCTCTTTCTCTATCATTTCCTTCTAGAATAAACTGCTTACTAATAACATCTTTGATTTCAATTCCATATTTCTTCGCGAAGTCGTAGTCACGCTCATCATGTGCAGGAACCCCCATAAGTGCACCAGTTCCTACACCCCCTACTACATAGTTAGCGATCCAGACTGGGATTTTTTCACTCGTTGCCGGATTAATTACGTATACACCAGAGAACAGACCTTTTTTTTCTTGCACTACAGAATAATCGTTTTCTTTTTTCTCATCCTCAAGAGTCTTCAAGATGAATTCTTTTACTTCTGTACCATGTATCAACTCATCGTCAAACCATGTTGAAGCAAGTTCTGGTGAAATGGCAACGAAAGTTGCACCAAATAATGTATCAGCACGAGTGGTAAATACTTTTACAGAATGCTTTCCATCTTCTAATTGAAAATCAAACTCAGCTCCTTCACTTCTTCCGATCCAATTTTTCTGTGCAGTCTTAATGCCTTCTGGCCATGCGAGGAAATCTAAATCTTTGATCATTCTATCTGCATAGTCGGTAATCTTAAGCACCCACTGGCGAAGTGGTTTTTTCTCCACAACACTATCACAACGCTCGCAGAGATTGCCATTTAGGTCTTCATTTGCAAGCCCTGTCTTACATGTTGGACACCAGTTAATCGGCTCATGACTTTCATATGCCAACCCTTTTTCGTAGAGCTTCGTAAAAATCCACTGTGTCCACTTATAAAATTCTGGATCTGTTGTATTTATTTCTCTTTTCCAATCATAGTCGAGCCCAAGATGTGAAAGCTGTCGCTTGAAGTTCGCAATATTCTTCTCTACTGCGACACGTGGCTGTACTTTATGTTTGAGTGCGAACTGTTCCGCAGGAAGACCAAAAGCATCCCACCCCATTGGATGTAACACATCGTACCCACTCATGCGCTTAAAGCGAGAATAAATATCTGTCGCGATATACCCTTTCGGATGTCCCACGTGCAGCCCTTCACCGGACGGGTATGGAAACATATCTAAAACATACACTTTCTTTTCTCCTGGTAACCGAGGAGTTTCATAGAGATTATTTTCCTCCCATTTTCCTTGCCAGTGTGCGTCGAACTTTTTGTAATCATACAGTTTCATATCTTTTCATACTACCAAATTATTATCTTAGCGTAAAATAAAAAGAAAAATATAAAAAAAGAATCCTGGACTAATAGCTGATATCCTGAGGTATTATTAATGAATAAAAATAGTAGCCACCACTAACTATCTTATGGTATTGTAAAGACATGGATTCACAACTTTTTATTGATACCAATCCCGACAGAATATTTGCGCTCTTACCTGATATCCACGAAGCAGACAAAGCGCTTATTAGACGAGCATGCGCTTTCGCAGAGCAAGCTCACGCTGGTCAACTACGAAAATCTGGCGAGCCCTACTATAACCATGTCTTTACAACGGGACTTAACTTGGCAATGCTTAAGATGGATGCTGATACTATCGCAGCAGGCATCATGCATGATGTTCTTGAAGATACTTCTGTCACAGATATTGAAATGACACAAGCCTTTGGTGAACACATTACCAAGTTAGTTGAAGGTGTGACTAAGCTTGGAAAACTCCGCTACACAGGTGCTGAGCGTCACGTTGAGTCACTTCGAAAGTTCTTCATCGCAATGGCAGATGATATTCGTGTAGTGGTGATAAAACTCTGCGACAGACTTCACAACATCCAAACCCTCCAATACGTCTCTCCTGAAAAACAAAAACGTATCGCTCTTGAAACTCTTGAGATTCATGCCCGCCTTGCAGACCGCCTCGGTATGGGTCGACTTAAAGCACAGCTTGAGGATGCAGCATTTCCATATGTCTATCCAGAAGATTACAAAAAAACGGTACAGCTTTTTAAAACAATGAACCCTGTATCTAATGAACAACTTGAAAAAGTAGTTGCTACATTTAAAGATGAACTTCAAGTCTTTGATGTTGAAATAGAACAAATCGACCATCGTATCAAGCATCTCTATTCCTTATGGCAGAAATTAAAGCGCTATAAAATGGATGAATCTAAAGTACTTGATGTTCTTGCACTTCGCATCATTGTCTCGACCATCGGTGACTGCTACCAAGCATTAGGTGTCATCCACGGCCTCTATAGACCTGTGCCTGGTCGTTTCAAGGATTACATTGCTGTACCGAAGCCAAACGGCTATAGATCACTCCATACTACTATTTTTTCTGGTGATGGTAACACCCTTGAAATTCAAATTCGCACAAAAGAAATGCACAAAGAAGCAGAGTATGGTATCGCGAGTCATCTTTCCTATAAAGAACTTGGACGAGGTGCAAGTAAAGAAGAAATTGTTAAAAAAACTGGATGGACCAAAGAACTTCTTGAATGGCAAAAGGACCTTGAACCTCATAAAGATTTTATGAAGCATCTTAAAGAAGATTTTTTTGAACATCGAGTATTCATTATGACACCAAAAGGTGATGTCATAGACCTACCCTACGGATCTACTTCAATTGATTTTGCGTATGCTGTTCACTCTGATATTGGAAACCACATCGCAGGTGTAAAAGTGAATGGTAAACTTGTTCCACTTGATACAAAACTAAACAATCGTGATATTGTGGAAATAGAAGTAAAAGATTCTGCTTCACCAAAACGAAAGTGGATAGATATGGCAAAGACGACTCTTGCAAAACGAAAAATAAAACAGTACGTGAGAGAGCATGGAGGAATACTTGATAAGTTTTTGACACGCTAGATAAGAGAGTTTTTAGACTGTGACTGAATGAATGACTTTGCAGCAAGCTAACGAGGTATCAAGGTCAAAACAAAAACT
>JAYWBQ010000034.1:0-11398 GCA_043781255.1 Minisyncoccota bacterium
ATATTTTTATAAATTAACAAATTAAAAATAATGAAAACAACACATAAAAAAATAATATATGTATTTCAAGTAACCACTCTTTTAGCTTTGTTCGCTCCAGCTTCTTTATTTGCAGCAAATGCTGCTTTAGTAGCAAATATATACGATGATGCTGTCACTCGAGTTGTAACCATTTCAGAGATTGAACCAGGACTATTGGCGGAAAATATTTCTACTACAAATGGGCCTGGAGAAGGTGCAAATCAGGTTATTGAAGTGAGCGGAGTGCTTGAACGACTGAGCAGTAAAAATGACGACACCAATACAGAGATAGCTAGTACTTCAGAAACAATTACTTCAGAAAAAGATTTAGTAAATTTTATCAAGTTACTTATTAGAGAAAATATAAACTTTACATCAGTGATCGTAAAAGGAGACACCGTATCTATAACACGAGAAACACCTGCAAAACTCTTCGGGGTACTTGATATACCCAGTCAAGAAACTGCAGAAGTCACAAGTTGGGGAAACGGAACAAGTGGTGTCAGTGTTGTAAGACCTTGGTGGAGTATTTTCTTAAAGTACAACACTGATAGTAAAGAGGTTACAAATAATCTCTATGTACGAATGAAAGAAGTTTCTCCAGTTTTACTTACTACAAACCTTAGCGCCAATACAAAAGCTCGTATTATTAAAGAAATCCAAGCAGCTTTTGATGAAAATCATAGCACAAGTACTCTCGAGACAGAATAATTTTTCTCATTATTTATAATCTTTGTCACTACATTTTATGAAAAGCAATACTACTTTCCCAATATATCCAGATCCTATTTACGGACTAGTTCATATTTCTAGCGTTCTAAGTGGTAAAGTTTTCAACGCAGAAGAAGCAAAGAAAGCTCGATTTGCAAAAGTTTACGAAGAATATTCAAAGCCTTTATTTAAATTCTGCTTATATAAACTATCAAATAGGGAAAAGGCCATTGATCTTGTTTCGGATACCTTTTTGAGAACGTGGCAATATTTAGCACAAGGTAATTGTATTGAAAATGAAAAATCATTTCTCTATACAACAGCGAGGCACCTTATTATTGATGAGTATCGTAGAAAAAAAAATATTTCCTTAGATCTCCTTATTAGTCTTGGGTTTGAGACATCTTATACAGATGCACAAGAAATATACAATTACCTAGATGGTCGTATTATTCTCAAGGAAGTCAATAAACTCCCTCTATCATACAGCTCAGTTATTATGATGAGATATGTTAATGATTTCTCCATAGGAGAAATTTCTAAAATTTTAAAAAGTTCAGAAAATTCTATTTCTGTGAAAATCCATAGAGGACTTTCTAAGTTACGAAGCGCAGTAGTTCAGTAAGATTCTTATAATACCATCTCCAATTAAGATATTCTCTAAGATCTTTTCGAAGGTTTCAAAAAATTCTAAGTGAGATTTTTAGAAAATTATCAGTCATATAGATAGTCTGCTGAGTGATTTTACAAAAATTGTAGCAAGAATCTTTGAAACTTGGTGGAAATAGCTTAGTTGGGGATGATGTACGCTTTCTATGCTTACTAAACTTAAGTGTCCATCATGAAAATGAATTGAAGTTATTCTCTCGTTCTAAAAGATAACTCTTCAGAGAATGTCTTACCTCCAGAACTTTCTTCTAAAAGAACTTTATAGTAGTACGTGGTGCTTGCTGAGAGATTTCTTATATTTGCTTTACTGTTGGCATAGTTTGCATATTTAGATGCCACAACCGAAGGAGTTCCTGAAGCAATGCGTACAGGACTCGCTATATCATAATAAACACGTCCAACAGCTAAGTCATTTGCAATCCAGGTTATAAGTACTTCATTTTTTGTGGGCATAGTGCTAATATTTTCTATAGTAAGATGTGTGTCTGAAATATATTGTTCTTTAGAGAACAGTTGGCTAACCCATGCACCAAAAGAAATAAAAGTATCTACGTTTTTATTTTCAGATAACTTAGTACTAGAAGTAGTACTTTCAGCAGTCACTTGAAAAAGATATAAAGAAGATACGGTGCAAGCTATTCCAAATATTTTGAGACAGTATAGTGCCGTTATTTTTTTCATGATTCTTTTTAAGGAGTACACCTATCATGACGACCATCTCAGTTGTTTCTTACGTATAAGAAAAAATATAAGAGAGTATTCGAACTACTCTCAAAAAGAATTACAAATAGGACTTGCATAGGAAAAAACAACCATCTAAGAATTTGTGACTGTAAGGTATAAACAACCTTACTTCTAGGGCTAATTCGTAAGTCTATACCCAACAATGATGCCAGCAATTCCTCCGACACCTGAAAGTATTACCGCTGAAATTGAGAACATAGAATCTCCCCACAATAGAGGAAGAGAGCCACCAATAGTTGAACCAATAAAAAGACCAAGATAGATAATTGATTTTTGACTCATGTTTTTTAATACCTAGAGTGTACCACTAAATAGCTTATAAAATACTGTAGTTGTGACTTTTTAAGATTATAGTATATGGTATAGGGAACAACCACTCTTGAAGTTGTCGAGCAGTTTAAGAAGTAAGTAGATACGCGTTCTACCCCCTCTTTCACTCATTGGAGTTCTTTGTGGTCTAACGATAATAGTGCAAACACTTTCATTTTCTTCAACACTTGAACTTATCGCACTCGCTGAAGTTATTATTAACCATGCAATTATTCTTCTTGACTCTATTTTGCATCGACTAGCTTATGAAAAAGAACAAGAACATCCAGCTAGCTTATACGATGTAATAGTCGAATCGTCATCTGTATGACTTCGTCCAACTGTTCTCACAACCATTACACTTATTCTAATCCTAATGTTCTTCTATCTCTACCCTGAAAAAGCATACGAAGACATGAAAGACATTGAGCTAGAAAATCTATACTTATTTTCATGTACTTAATGTACGTAGTGAAGCTATTCAAAATAGTATACATAGAGTACTTTTTTATAATGGTATACTTATATAATCTTGTCTATTTCTTCTCTACAAAAAAATACCATTTCTTTTGGCCTCATCCTTACAGCACTTATTGGTAGCTATCAGTATTTTCACGGGGTTCAAGTTCGTTACTTAGCGGTCACTTCTTTTAAAGAATGTGTTGATGCTGGGTTCCATGTACTTGTAACATACCCGGAAAAATGTGTTATGTCAGGAAAAGTTTTTATAAATCCTGATCAAAAAAAACAGAAGGAGGGAGTTACTGCATCATCCACTACGAAGTTACAGAGTTATGAGGATCTAACATACTATCTGAATGGTGAATCAATTGCTTTTAACCATGGCATTGCAATACTACCGGCAAATCTAACATTACATCGAGCTACGACAACTCTACGAATTCTTGATAAACGATTACTGCAAGATATAAATAATGACATACGTGAGGATGATGTATTTCTTCTTGAGTCTGATAAAAATATACAAAGTAGTAGCTCATATTTTATAACAGCAGCCCTCAGACTTTATGATGGGTACACTGGTACAAATAGTATCTATGTCGATAATAATATTAACGACTTTGCTTTTGTCTATAAAAATGGAGAAATAGTTCTGGGATATACAACAAAAAATGCGACCACGACCCTCCGTGAGAAATATTTTGTATTTGAGGATGGCCTACTTCAGCAGGTTTTTCATAAGTAATCTTTACTACTTTCTTGGTGGCACAAAACTAATATTGTGGCAGGCTTCTTCGTATAAAAAATAACAGTGGTACCTGCTATTAATTTTCTTATAGTTACTTTTATGGGGCCTACGTGATTAGATAAGATTCTCGAAGAAATCTTTATTTTAAAACAGATATACATTTAGTACGGTAGTGAGGAACTAAGGAGCCTCGACTTATTGACCCAGCCGTGAATCTACTGATTCGAGGAAGCCGCTAAGTGCGTAGGTTCTATTTTAATTTGCTCCTGTTGTACTGTTGTTATCAGCTGGTGCTATACGGTTGAAGGTAGGATTTTCCATTCCTGGAAATAATCCTTTTTTAGTTGAAAAGCCCGAGATTTTCAATGTGCTTATTTTTTTTGCAATAAGGGTACTCGGTTTTGATGACGGAAGAATAATAACAAGCGTACCATTTCCTCCAATCCCCCAGGTTCCTTGTCCTAAACTCACATCAGTTCCATCAATGTTTGCGACAATATCAAATGTAGTATCTTGTGCTAAGACGATACGGGTTTTATTTTTACAACCACTCTTTTCGACACACTCGTATTCACCAGAAAATACATCAATAGAAGATACTCCGTAACTTCCACGAGGACCTTCACGAGAAATATCACTAACGATAAGAGCCGGAACCCCAGCTTGCTTAAAGTAGTATCCAGCAGCACCTATTAAAATAACAGTAACCAAAACAATTAAACCTTTGTACATTGACATAATTAGTATTTATTAATTATAGTATATACTCCTTTCTCTTAATAGGAAAGTGGAAAAGATTTTAAAATAACGGATAAAATGACATCTGTCATTTTTTGTGGTATCATTAGATTATCTGGCCACAAGCCAATTTTTATTTTATTACTAGAGTTATAGAATAGTTACACGTGTATACTACATGTATACCTCGTGGTACTAACCTCTAGATTCTAGTGACTAACTTCTATATCCAATGGCTGTCGAAAAACAAATCCCAACTGGAGGTGAAGTCGTTCTTCGTTTTGAAGATGTCACCTTCAACTATAGTGAAAACAAACCTGTTCTTCTTGAGTCTAGTTTTGTTATTCGTCGTGGAGCAAAATTAACTCTTATGGGTCAAAATGGTGCTGGAAAATCAACAGTTTTCTCCATGATTATGGGAGATCTCCACCCTGAGGAAGGTCGCATCATTATCGGTAATGGTTTAAAAATTGCAATTGCTAAGCAGTTCATCCCCCACACACAGTGGAGTCTCACTGTTCGAGAATTTTTGGAACTTGCTTTTGCAGAAAAAATATACGATATTGACAGGCGCGCGATTGGTGTGTTTGAAACGGTAGCACTTACAGTTCCTCTCGATAAGAATATTAAAGATCTTTCTGGTGGTCAAAAAGGTCGCCTTCTTATAGCTCAAGCACTTATCCAAGAACCAGACATCCTTCTTCTCGATGAGCCAACAAACAATCTCGACAAAGCTGGCATTCAACTCCTTACAGACTTTATGAAATCCTATCAGAAGACTGTTATTGTTATTTCTCATGATGCAGATTTCCTTAATTCATTTACTCATGGTGTTATTTATATTAATACACAGGTCTATAAAATAGAGCAGTACGTTGGTAACTATTTTAAAGTAGTTGAAGAAATTAAGCGTGAAATAGAACGTGCAGAGCGTGCCAACTCGCAGCTTGAAAAAGAAATTCAAAATAATAAAGATAAAGTAAACTTCTTTGCGCTTAAAGGAGGGAAAATGCGAAAACTTGCTGCAAAACTTCGTGATGAAGTAGAAGAGCTTGAAGACAGTAAAGTCGAAGTACGTAAAGACGATAAGACTATTCGTCCATTTGAAATTGACACTCAAGAAGATATTGGAAGTGTCATTGTAAAATTTGAGTCAGTTGAAGTACTTCATGATGGTACACCCGTGAAGCGTTCAATATCTATCGATCTTCGTAAGGGTGACAAGCTTCACATCATTGGGCCAAATGGAATTGGTAAAACTACATTACTTGAAAAAATTGCAAAGCGACATGAACAAGGAGTATCTATTCAAGACGGAATTCTCGTTGGCTATTATCGACAAGACTTTTCAACACTTGATTTCGAAAAGAGTGCGTACCAAGAACTTGCAAAAGTGCTCAAGCGGCTTGATGATCAACTTTTACGTAAGACTGCTGCGAGCATGCTACTCGGCGCTGAACAGTTAGCTTCAAAAATAGGACTACTCTCTGAAGGACAGAAAGGTCTTCTCATGTTTGCGTATCTGCGACTTCTGCGACCGGGACTCCTTATTCTTGATGAACCAACTAACCATATCAACTTTCGTCACCTTCCCGTCATCGCTCAAGCTCTCAAAAAATATGAAGGACCGATGATTATCGTTTCTCACGTGCATGAGTTCGTGAAAGAAATCGGAGTTACGCAGACACTTGACTTAGGTAAATTGTAGAGTTTTGACTTATAGGTAAGTCTTAAACGCCTTTAGTGGTAAGTATTTTAGAGCAACCTGTGGAAAAAGATGGACTTTTTAGCATGTCTATGGTATAATAGATTTATATAAGCAACCTCTCAGGTTTTACAGTTTCTACACTTGTATGTCTGTGCTCGGGGCTTATTGTTAACAATTAGTTTCTAAAATCAATGAATTCAAAACTTTACGTGGGTGGTATTCCTTACTCTTCTACTAACGATGATCTTAAAGTGCACTTTGCACCAGCAGGAAATGTAGTTTCCGCTCAGATCATTATCGACAAAATGACTAATCGTTCAAAAGGCTTCGGCTTTGTGGAGATGTCATCAGATGCAGAAGCTGAAAAGGCTATCACTATGTTCCATGACCAGGAGTTCCAAGGACGTCGTCTTACAGTTAATGTAGCACGTCCACTCGCACCTCGCGAAGATCGTCCTCGTCGTGCATTCTAAGGAATTATCTTTAGAATAAATGAACACCCAGAAAACACTCTTTGAAAAAAGAGTGTTTTCTTATTCTCTGGTACTTTTTATAGTAATGCTGTAGACAGTCTTATCGGATGAAGATTTATACCACCTCCAATTAAGGATTCCGAGTAAACTCATTTCTGTACTTTTTAGCAAAAAACAAGTCGGATGTGCTGCACCCTTTAATTCTACTATAGCCACTCCAAAACAAATACCCACATTCTGTAATTAGAGAATTTCACAGATTTCCTTATAACATAAGAGGCAGATAGCTAATCCTGTTTTTGAAAAACCTCGGTATTTATTTTTGGTTGGCTATAACAAAAAACAAATCGGATGTACTACATCCTTTAATTCTACTAAAGGGTAGTTGATTGTTGTGCGTAGATGAAATACTCTTGGTTACCATCCCCTCCTTGTATAACACACGGAAATATTTTTATAGTAGAAAAATTTTTTTCTACTAATAATTTTTTGTATGATGTTAAAACTTCTTGTACGAGTTCTTCATTTTTAACTATCCCTTTTTTGGTATTTCCGAAACCAACTTCAAACTGTGGCTTAATTAGAAGAAAATATTGTGTTCTAGAGTTGCCAAAAGATATAATTATATCGAGGATTTTGTTAAGCGCTATAAATGATACATCGGCAACAATAACGTCAAATGACTTCTCTGTACTAAAATTCCTGATATCCGTATTTTCAAATAATGTGATATTAGTAGTATCTAAAAGCTTTTTATGAAACTGTGCAGTTCCTACATCAACCGCAATCACATGGGTAACCCCATAGGACAGCAAGCAATCAGTGAAGCCTCCCGTTGAAGACCCAACATCAAGAGCGTATGTGCCCCGAAGACTCGCTCTCACAGCTTTTTCACTCCCGTAAACAGCTGTCAAAATACCTTCTAGTTTATCACCCCCACGAGAGACGAACTTTCGGCGTTGAGTCACTAGTAGTAGAGACGTATCATGTATTAGCCTTGTTTTTTTAGTAACAACAATGTTATCAACAAGCACAAAACCTTTCTCTATACATTCTTTTGCTTCTTCTCGACTTTCACACAATCCACGCTTTACCAATTCTTGATCGAGTCTCATAAAAATTTACGGAATACGTTGTTGTACATTTTAAAAAATGACAAGAAGTAAATCTTACTTTGTAACCCACTTCTTTTCAATGAGAGCATTTCTAGCAGCAGCAGTTTCTGCTTCTTGTTTACTTTTCCCTTTTCCTTCGGCAACCTTACTGTCTCCGAAAAAAATTCCAATAAGAAATAGCTTGTCATGGTCTGGCCCCTCTTCTGATAGCACTCGGTAACCTGGAGTTAGGGAATATATTTCTTGAGCTTTTTCTTGAACGTAACTCTTCGCATCTTTATAAAGCCCCTGTCTAATGATATCTTCTGTTTTACCAAGGAGTGATGCAGTGATAAAAGCTTTTGCGTGTGTGTACCCTTGGTCAAGATAGAGTGCTCCGACAAAGGCCTCGTATGCGTCTGCAAGAATGGATGAACGTGCACGGTGGACATCCTTTGCTTCACCTTTTGAGAGTTTGATTACATCATTAAAGGAGAGACCTGAGGCAACTTCACCTAATGTCACTGCGTTTACCAGTGCTGAACGATATGCTGTCAAGTCCCCTTCATTTTGGTGTGGATATGTTTCATATAAAAATTCTGTGACCACAAGTTCCAAAACTGCGTCTCCAAGGAATTCAAGGCGTTCATTATGAACAAGTCCAGTGCGAGGGTTTTCATTGATATAGCTACGATGAATAAATGCCTGTTCTAAAAGGGTTGGATTATTAAAAGTGATATGATTAATTGTTTTAAATTCTTCGAGAGTCATGGTGATTATGTACTAGTAGGTATACTACTTGTGAATGTAAGTTGATGTCTCAAATCTAGAGACCAGAGTCTGTGATATACCTTTACGTAGGTGTGAAAGGAAAGATACTATCAGTTTTTTAATTATTTTCAGTTGTCTTCTTGTTTTTAAGAATAGTTATTGCCTTTTCAAGAAGTGGACGAATATCATCATAAATTCTAAGTTCTGATGTAGTAGATAACACAAACCATTTCGCGTCATCTAGTCCACTTTTCTTTTCAAGTGTAAGATCTTTGTAGTCAGCTTTGGCGAGATAATACGTTACATGTTTTACAATTTTACCAACCTCAGGTTTATTCGCAATGTATTCATTTTCACCTAACTTTTCCTCGATATGTACAGGAATACCAATTTCTTCACCGATCTCTCGCATAGCAGCAGATGATTCATCTTCATCAAGTTGAATTCTTCCTTTTGGAAGCGTCCAGTAGCCGAAGACATCGTGAACAAGCGCGACTTGTGCTTTGTTCTCATTATATGCGTAGACCACAGCACCAGCTAAGAGCTCACGTTTACTAGAGTCAAGGTGGTCTTTTTTTGTTTTTGTAATCTGAGTTTTTTCAGGCTCACCCATTTCTTTGTAGATAGCACCTAGTACTCCGTTAACAAATTTACCAGAAGTATCTCCAGCATATGATTTTGCGAGTTCAATAGCTTCATCAATAGCAACTTTTGGTGGAACTTGGGTTCTGTCACCAAAAAGTAACTCAGAAAGGCCAATACGAAGGACGTTACGGTCTACGATGCCAATTTTATCCAGTGGCCAATCAGGTGCTGCACGAGTTATGATATCGTCAATTGTAATGCGGCGTGAAAGAGCGTTGGTAACGATATCTTTTGTGAAGGTTGTGTCTTTTATCCCCTCGCCAAATTCATCAGTGTTTCGGTTGATAATTGTGTCGATATTTTCTTGAGAATTAGACAAATCACCTTTAATATCAAGCTCAAATAGTGTTTGTAATGCAATGGTCCTAGCGATGTGCCGAGTACTCATATATTTTTTGAAAGAACGTTTTTAGAATTAAAAGAATTTAGTAAAATATTGTAAACTTTAGGCAACTTTTGCCTTACTTTTGATGGTTATAACTTTTTTACCTCTATAAAAGCCACAAGCGTCACAGACGTGGTGAGGAGTTTTTAATGCTTTGCAATTCTTGCATTCTACAAGATTGGCTACTTTTAAAGCGTGATGACTACGGCGATTAGCCGTATGCGCACGTGTATGTCTCATTCGTACTACCATAATGAATTATATTCTACACTATTTTTTAAATTTTTGCAATAAAAACTGTGTGTAAGTCTTGAAGATACGATCAAAATTCTCATTTCGTATAAAAATAATCTCAAGAGTCTTATCTCAGTAATCCAGGTATATTACTAATAAGACAAAAACCAAATACTTTTAGAGAACATACACTTGTACCTGAAGCAGAAGATGGTGGAACTGCTTCATCTGATAATTTTCGGGTATCAGCATTTGCTGTGGCTACTCCACCTGTCACTACGCCATTAAAGAAGCCTATAAAGACCCTTTGAAACAAAGATGCGAAAGTACTACCGTGATAGATAAAACCTGAGTCCCCTCCACCACCCCCTTGTCCACCACCACCTTGGGTCGTAGTGGCACTACCTCCACCCTCGCCTCCTCCACCACCACCTTGTCCACCACCAGTCTGAGTAGTGGTCGCACCATTCTGTGACTCTGCTTCTATATATACATGGGACGTAGCACGAGGAGATGGAATATAAAATGGTAGACCCGCTGGAGTAATACCGGGAGAATAATTACCTGTAGTATCTTTTGAAAATATTTTGTAATAATAGTTAGTTGATTTTAGGGCTGTTGTGTCAGTACATGAGGCACTTTGACTAAGGGTGATGTTGTTATTGACACAGACAACTGTTGCTTGACCGATAGTAGTACCTACACTATAGGTTACACCTTCTACAGGTGAATTAGTAAGGACTGAAGTTCCTCGAAGAGTAATCGTACTTGTTGCATCACTCGTGGAAGGATTGGTATAGGTAATTTTAAATTGTTTAGATGCCGTAACTTCTCCTATCAGAGAGGATGGGTCAGCCGGCGAACTATTATCAACAACAAGAATAGTCGTCGCTATACCTATATCACTTCCGGCTGTTATTGCTCCGCTCCCTATCCATGAAGCTACTCTTGATGTTAGGTAGTACGTAAGACCGGGTACAGCAGGCATATTGATATGAGACTTTGGAGTCACACGGATACGGTATTGAGTTGGTCCACTTGTTGCAGTAAGTGTATTCGTAGAGAGTGTGATAGATGGGGTATCAGATGTAGGGTTGGTAATTGAACCATAGACGAGAGTTCCTGCATTGTTAGTTATCTCAATAAGAGAAGTAGATGTTGCTGTAGTGGTAGCAAGAGATAGAGTAACTGAAGATATGACATCAGATCCAGTATCAGTTTGAAATGTAAAGGTGTCAGATGTTGTAGCGGATCCACCAGGAGCAAGTGTTCCTCCGGTAAGATCACTACCAGATCCAAGGGTGACTGTCTTGTCCCCTGGGGAGATAGGAGAACCTACTGGCTCTACTCCCGTACTCCAGTTACCAGCTACATCTTGGGTATAGATTTTAAAGTAGTATGGAGTTCCGTTAGTAAGGCCTGTTGCTATACAGGTATGAGTAGTGGAAGCAGTAATAGATACAGAACATATAGCAGTAGCTGCTCCTATGGTGCTACTTGTGGCATAGCTTGTACCTTCTATTGGAGTGGTGGATGTAGAGAACGCTGAAGTAGAGCGGAGGACGAGGATTTTGGAGAGGTCTGTAATAGATGGAGAGTAGGAGGTGATGGTGACTTGGGTTGTGGTAGCTGTTAGAGTTGGGCCGCTTGATGTCATGACACGGTTGCTGGTGCCGTCAGTAGACA
>JAYWBQ010000035.1:0-3758 GCA_043781255.1 Minisyncoccota bacterium
TGTGCTTAATAGAAATTTATTTATTCCTATACACACAAGCATGGATATGACTGTAAGTATTTGTCTACCCGAAGTTTCTAGTATCTTTGGTTTATCATCACCATCTCTAGTGTTTACAAAAATGTAAGGAACTTTTTTATCTCTAACACACAATCCACTTAATCCAAGGTTTGAATCCAGATTTTGAGGCATGTAATTGTAAGAACTCATGGATATGAAGATTTCTTTTTCTTCAGCTTTTTTACATATGTAACTAAGAACATCATCTTTAGATAATTTCCGCATTTCTACTAGATTGATTCCAAAATAAGATCTAACTTGTTCCGCTATATCTTTTTTCGATAAACCTTTCTTAATTAATTTAGAAATTGATCCTATATAAGGGTTATCGCCACTAGCTGGGAGAACTCTTCTTTTTAAGAACTCTTGTTTTCTGCCTATATCTTTGACTATTATTTCTATGTCAGCGACACTAGCTTCTCCACGAAGAGCCAGTTGCATTTCAGATTTTGTTGGGAGTTTTTCAAATAGATTTTTTCTGGTGTCTTTTAGTTGAGCGTCAACCTTTTCTTTCGGTGCAAAAAATAATGGGTATGGAACATCTGCTCGTTGAGCAAGTATTTTTAAATCACTTATAGTAATCTCATTTGACTCTACAGCTTTAATATAATCCGTGTAGTCTTTTATAGGGGAAAGGTCTAACAGAGAGAGAAATACTCGTTTGTCGATTTTTATGCCACCTCGTTTAATTTTTATTGTAAAATCTGTCATTTTAAATGACCTAATACTACAACAATTTGATTAATATAGACAGTTGTAAAAAAAGTTGTCTAATTGTTTAAAAATAACACTATACAATATTAAAATAGTTTGATACGGTAGAGATATAGGAACATTTGTTCTAAAACAATGTTCCTTAGGTTATGTGATTAGGGTTCCTTTCAGAAATCCGGTCGTTTATTCACAGTGCTTAAGCATGTAAAGTTAAGATGTTGTAATCCCAGCCTAACATATTAAGTGACCTTTTATCAATTGAATATGTTAATAACCTATATGGCTGAGACATTTCCTCTTGGGAGAGATTCTAAGACTGGGCATTTTATTCCAGTTAAAGAAGCACAGCGAAGACCGAATACAACTACGGTAGAACGCATCCCAAAACCAGGTCACGGCGACACTAAGTAATTAGTACTCGTTAGACAGTAACAAATAATCACCCTAGGAAGGAGGGTGATTATTTGTTACTCTACCTCTCCTGCCTTAAGACTGTCATAAAGTTGAAGAGCTTGTTCAAGTGCATCATCAATAATATCAATATCTTCTCCGTCTTCTAATACTTTTATATATACGTACCCTAAATCTTGAGGAACTCTCACAAGGTCTACTCTTTTACTTACAAGAAGTGTTCTTACTTGACTGTCGTTTGTGTAAAGATTGCTCTGTTGTAATGCGTCTAAAACGGTTTTAGCCATATTGTCTACATCACGAGTTTGATAGTTATCTCTGTTGGATGTAAAAAATTGAATAATTGCAACATAAACAGAGTTAGTTGTTGGGAAAGTCGTAGGAGGTCTTTCCCTTGTAATTTGCTCAGTGACCACACTTTTAAATGTAGCCACCGCTGCCGATTCGTTCTTGCGAACATAGTGGTCAAACCCAGTGACTTTCTTAAAAGCCTGCTGTGTAGCAGGAATGATACCATCAATAATAAATTGATATGAATTTTCCATTATTTTTTAGAGCTATCTTTTCTAAAATGTATAGGAGAGTCTTTTGAGATGCGTTCACTAATGGTAGTTGAAGGATGTCTTGACTCTGATTTTGTTGTTATAAACGCACCAGATCTTGAGTCTCTATTTACATGATGAGTTCTCGGGTGATCTTTATCTACGTGGGGAGTATGAGAATACTTTTCAGTAACAAAACGTCCAGTATTTGAGTTTCTGAATACAACTTTAATTTTGTCTTTTGGAACAGATTTACCTTTATCATAAAAGTCTATTCGTGGGGGCTTACTTCCACTTTTTGAAACAATAAATAAGACATTTACCACTTTTTTCTTTTTTGTAGGTATTTTTTTTACTGACATATTATTTATTCTATCATAATCTTGCATGCAAACTCGCAGAAGGTTTTAACATTGAATTTAACTCTAATGTCATTAGTTTAGTGTAATAAGTGTAATAACAGGAAAATCTAAAAAGTACCCTTTTGGGGTACTTTTTAGATTTGGCTGGCTACACTCAGTAGCTATGCATTAACTGTATAGTGCTCTCATACGTTTCGACGCTCTACGAGCGCCAGAACTCCGCACGAGTTGGCTGGGAATCGCGGACACGAAATTTTTGAGTTGTTCATGTTGTCACAAATACCTTCTTGTTTTGTTATATACTGTAAGGAGGTGTAATCCTCAGTATACATAAGTCCCTATGGTGTCTTTTTTACTGGTTTATTATTAACTTAATTCTATATATTTTATGAAAAACTTTTTTAGAACAGTTTTTGGAGTAAGTTTGCTCGTTATGCCACTTTTGGTAAGTGCTGACATAGCATCCTCTTCATTACCTGCTCCAGTTCATGTAAGTCCGCTTAACAATGCTGCCCTTACGACGTCTTCGTTTACTAGTGTTGATTGGAGTAATACAGTTGTTGGGACATCTACAACGCCTGCACTTTATTATTATGAATTATCTACAGCTACATCCACAACTGTAGATGGAGGTTTTAGCTTGCTTACAGCGTCTTCATCTCTCCTTTCAAGTTCTACAATACTGACAGCTGGAACAGCAGAAGGTGTCTATTATTGGCACGTTAGGTCTGCAGATGCTTTTGGTAACAAGGGGGCATGGTCAACACCATGGAGATTCATTGTCGATAATACAATACCTACTGCACCTAGTAATCTTTTGATTACTGCAAGTAGCGCTCCTATAATAATAGGGACAACTACAGTTTCTAATGGTACTCAAACATGGATGTTTACACCCTCAGTAGATAACGGTTCAGGGGTTTCAAAGTATCAGTACAATGTTAGTGGCACGAGCACTTGGTTTGATAATGCGTTAGCCACATCATTTACCACATCTTTGGGAGTAGGATTTTATACTGTTTCTATCCGTGCTTTCGATAGATCTGGTAATATGAGTACTTCAACTACAGTAGCGCTTGGAGTCACGGCAAGTTCTACCACCGCTACAACCACAATCCCGGTGATAAAACCATCTACAACTGGAAATTGTAAAAAAGGCGGATGGAGAATGTTTTCTGAATATAATTTCAAGAACCAAGGACGATGTGTTTCTTTTGTAGAAAAAATGCTTAATGACAAAAAGAAAGAAAACCAGGAGTCTACACTTGATGCAAAAAATAAATTAAAAGAAGAAAAAAAGATGCTAAAAAATCATGAGGATGAACAAAAAAAGAATACTGCTCAGATTTTGAAAAAAGCTTACGAAGAGAAAGATTTGTTAAGTTCCTCATCCACAACTAACACAAGTGGTAAAAAGGGTTACGAATACTACCGACAAAATGTGAAGGAAAAAGATGTTAAGATGGAAGGCAAAAAAAATAACTAAATATAGTTAATTAACTTACTCCATTATTTAAAAAAAAGAAGCACCCTAGGGTGCTTCTTTTTTCTGTGGTAAGTTCATCCTAAAAATGAACCGCCCCGGAGCAGAGCTCTTCCCTCACAGCTCCGCTTTGTGTCGGCGGGGCATTAGGTGCTCCGCAGTAGATCATGTTGGGAAACCAACGGT
>JAYWBQ010000036.1:0-11224 GCA_043781255.1 Minisyncoccota bacterium
AGTACAGACAAAGGCAAGACCTCCAGGTTACTGGAGGTCTTGCCTTTGTCATGCTATTAAACCGCTTGTTCTTCTTGCTCTTCTTTCTCTTCTTTCGCGTGACTCATCACTTCACCCATCACACTCGTAGAAACTTCTTTAAGTATCGCATCAATGTCAACGTCATTTGCCATAAAAATTTCGACTGCTTTATCTAAGTCATCATCATTTAAAAGCGTAGTCACTTCTTTTCTTGTATCTTCTGGTAGTGCGAGTAGTATTTTTTCTAATGACTCTAGCCAAATCGTCTCCCCCATTTCAGCAATGATACGCTCACGATCAACAGCAAGTGGCGTGATAGCATAGAGCGCTGCGTGTAGTTTATCTAGTATTTCTTGGTTCATAGTGTAGTAGTTATAAAGTTTGTAAAGTCATGTCACCAATGTTATTAAGCGTTATTTCGATATCCTAGACCTTGTATTCTTGGATTCTCTTTCAGAATCTCATCAGAGCCTTCACCTGCTTGGTTACTTGGATTAACAGTTGCATCTTGTGAAGAATTTTGACCCGCATCAGGAAGTACTTCTGGCACGGGATTATTATCTGCCCCAAAATCAGCAGGGTTAACTGGAACATATGGCTGAGATAGAGCAGAAGGAACGTCAGGAGTAACTGGAGAACTGTACACAGATGTCGTAGGTGATGAAGCATATTCTCCAAGACTCTTAGCATGCTCTAAAAGTGTCTGTCCTCCAAATTGGTTAAATCTATACCCTGTTAACCCATCTCGTATCTGAGTAAGATTAAGTTTCTGACCTGGTTGTATCATGTTTGGGTCAGCAAATTTATTAATCGTATCATAATATGAAGTGCTTTTATTTTCAGAAGCTTGCTTCAAGAAATTTTCAATCACATTATTTTTCTGAAGTTCAGACATTGATGCTGCTCCAGGAATAGTTGAAAGTACCTGTTCACGGATAATTTTTGTGATAGACTCTCCAGGCTGGATAACATGATCTGGTAACACAACGATAGTGTGTCCCGGTACTTGTGCTACAGCATCTCCGGGATTCATTGTCATTCCATTATCCATAGTAAGGCCATTAATTGGCATCGCACCGAGACTTGGTACTGGTGGGGCACTCGTAAAACTCGAAAACCATTCCTTAAGACTATCTTTAACAGCTGATACTTTTTCTTTAACTGCATCTACTGCCCCTTCTGGCATATGCTGAACTATTTCACCGATCAAAGCACTCGACGCTAAAGCTGCAACAAACCCGTATACGAGAGCTCGTGCAGCAATCCATTCTTTTTTAACATCTGGGTTTTTCTTTTGTTCAGCTGCTAATATTTTTGCATAGAATCCTGATGAGTATGACAATGTAGACAGTCCAGTTGAAAGAACGCTTGTAAGACCTCCTGTTGCAAAAGAAGCTCCTGCGAGCGTGAGACCCATCGCAAGTTTATACCTTGGTTTTACATTCTTAAATACTTCTAGTGCTCCCGGAAGTTTCGTGAGACCCAATCCTGCCAATCGTTTAAGGGTTCCTTCTTTACGTTTTTCGAGTCCTTCACCTACTTTTTCTAAGTTTTGTGTTGCCCCAAATTCTTTTACAAAATTTTCACCGCTCATATTTATACGATCATCTAAAGAACGAGGAACTCTTGGTGAAGTTACTTTTGGTTCAACTTGTTGAGGAAGAGCTTGCATAGTTGGTGCTTGTTCTCCTTCTTTTGGAAGGTCGAAATTACGCTTAAAAACAGTTTCTGTTGGCTCTGTTTCTGGTTTTACTCCCAACTTACTTTGTTCAACAACTTTTGGAGCAGATGAAGAAGTCTCTCTATTTTTAGCATCCATGCGTTCAATTGCAATCTCATAACTAGACTTCAATGTTTTTTCTTGTGGAGGAAGTGGAGTACCCGCTAGCACAGCATTTTGTACTTCTGTATCTTTTTTAACGAGCGCAACAATGTTTGGGTTATTGATCGTCATTTTCCAAGATGAGTATCCTAAATTTTTAACAGCATAAGCGTACTCCCCTTGTGTGTAGGTCATAGAATCCTTAGCCCCTCCCTTCTCAAGAACAGTTGCAAAGGACTTACTAAATTTTGAACTTTCAAACGCACGAGAGGTATCCCCTAAGCTAAACGTTGATACCTCATCCCTCATAGCCATCACGTTCTTTATCTCTTGTGGATTAAGCCCCTCAACTTCTTTACCTTGTGAATTCTCCATGACACTTCCACCCTGAGTATTTTTTTCCATATAATTGTAATATTACCAAGCGTACTACATGAAAGATAAACTACAAAAAAATAACGAGAACCTACCCCACATAAAAAAATCACCGAGTCTGGTATCCCAGATTCGGTGATTATTTATTTTTGCTTGGAACCTCTTATATAACAGCCTACTTTTCTGGAAAGGCGTATATGGGAGGCCGAGGGGAGTAGGAAAACAAAAGCGCTGAAGGAGGAGTGACTTGCGAAAACACAGGCACTTTCTTTCTTTCTTCCATTTTTCTTTGTAGTTCTTGTACCCGCATGAGCAAGTCTTCCGCCTCCTTAATCAAAGGGCTCCAATGTGTACGTATGTCACTAACGAGTCCTGCTTCATCTTTGTTAAGTTTCTTAGTGGCATTTTTCAGTACTTCTTGGGGTTGTCCTAAGAAATGAGTCATCCTAATATCCATAGTATTCTCTATCTCTTTATACAAAGAATCTCTTAATTCCATAATCATGGAAAGATCCTCGATAGCAAGAATCAGTACGTTGTCAAATTCCAGAGATGAGGAGAAAGGAGCAGGTGAGGCTAATCGCGATTCTCCCCATTTAAGGACGATTTTGAGCAACGATATATTATGTAAACATAGCATTGTCATATTTTTAAGATAATTAATGAGCATATCCATTTTTAAATGCCTTTCATTTCGTTGGTTGCAATTTTAAAAAAATAAAATCTAACTATTATTATACTACTAATTTTAATATTGTCAAATAAAAATTAAGTAACCCCTCACACCCTCAAACAGGTGCACAACTTCAAGCAACTTCTGTCAAATGGGAGTAAATCTTGTCTCCCCTAGGTCTTGCCTCGGGGGACTGGTTAATTTGTTTCTAAAAAATACTTCGTATATCCAAGTGCAATGAGTCCTTCCCATGCTTTCCAGACGTCTTCAGGAATATCTTGTTCTATCTGATACCCAAGCTTTGGATATTCTTTAATTCTCTACAAATCTCCCACCATCACGTTGATAAATCTCTCTTTTGCAATCTGATCTACAGCATATTCCTCATATAAAACCAAAGGCGAAGTTACTAAACAATCTGGTTCTGGCCATTGTTTACGAAATGTTGCAAAGGTTCTTCTTTCCATATACGGTTTTTGCACGAGAATAAATGACTTTATACCAAGGTTCTTTTCTGCTAAAAGTTTTTTTACAAAGAGGACATTTTCTCCAGTGTTAGTTGAGTTTGGTTCAAGAATTATTTTCTCCTCTGGTACACCTTGCGCGCGGAGTATCTCAGCGAATACTTCTGCTTCGGGTCTCGAAAGGTCAGAAGCCTTACCATTCCCACCTGCACAAATAACATACTTGCCATACCCTTGTAAATACAATTCTCCTGCACGAGTTGCTACTCGAGTATCGTTTGACCCCAATGCAAAAATCGCATCCATTGGTCGCAGCTCATGATGCATAAGCATATAATTCCAAATCTTTTTTGCAAAAATGTCTACTTTAGTGTCATTGTTCATCATCGCTCAAGTGTAGCACTATTACTTTCTACATCTAAATACATAGGACGAACCTATGTAAGATTACAAAGAAGTACCCCCGAGGCCTTGCCTCGGGGGTACTTCAAAGGACAGAAGTTGACCGATAAATGGCAAGAAACTCACCCTCCGTATTTTTTATAAAAACTTTCTGAGAGACCCTAATAATATAAAATTACTCTTCATCAGAACTATCCCCGAACTCGCCAGTGAAGTTCTGTAATGCTTCGACAATTGGGCCCATATTGCCGATCATAATTTTTGGAAGACCGTGCCAACTCTCGCGAATGCGGTGGTCGGTTACTCTATCTTGCGGGAAGTTATAGGTGCGAATTTTTTCACTTCTGTCCCCTGTTCCTACTTGAGATTTCTTTTCGGAAGCATGTTTCTTGTCATCCTCTTCTTGGGCGAGTTGGTCAAGTTTTGCTTGGAGCATCTCAAGAGCGCGTTCTTTATTTTTTAATTGTGAACGCTCAATAGTACAACGAATAGCGATGCCAGTCGGCTTATGAATCACTCGCACTGCGGTTTCTACTTTGTTCACGTTCTGTCCTCCTGCTCCACCTGAACGTGATGTCTCGAACTCCAAATCACTCGCCGGAATGGTGACTTTGGTCGATGCACGAATAGGCATCACAGACACAGTGACAGTTGAAGTATGCACTCGGCCATTCTTCTCGGTCTCAGGAATGCGCTGCACGCGATGCACTCCTGTTTCAAATTTTAATGCTTCATAACAGCCTCTTCCTTTCACTTCAAAGGATACATCTTTGTAACCACCGACGTCCGAGAGTGACTCATCTAACTTGCCCCATCCCCAGCCACGTTCCTCTGCATAATTCTGATACATAAGAGCGAGTTCTGCTGCAAAAAGTGATGACTCATCCCCTCCTGCTCCACCTTGTATCTCGAGTATCATTGCTTTCGGTGCTTCTTCTGCCACCTTTAGAGCTTCTGCTTGATCTACCATCTGACTCCAGAGTGCGTCTAATTGTGGTGAAAGTGAGTCAATCTCAGATTGTGCCAATTCTTTCATTGACTCATCCAAAAGTAAGCTTTCAGCTTCAACTTTTAATACTGAAAGCCTTTCGTACTCTTGTGAGAGATAAGCTGTTCTAGGGTTTGATTTGAAATAAGATAAATCCATAAAGATGAAGTTTGCACATTATTTATGTCCAAGACACGATTTTACTAAATCGAGCCGCTCGTATTCTTGTGCGAGGTAAGTGGTGCGGGGGTTTTGTTTAAAAGATTCGAGGTCCATGAATTTCAGGTTGTGGGTGGTAGGTTATAGATTGTAAACACAGTTACAATTTTAGCATGAACTGAATTTAAAATTATCTACAATTACAAATTTTATAGAATTTGCAGGAGTGGAAAAATGACACAGATGCGAGTCAAAAGGCGCAGTTCCGACGGAGACATACGAATAGTACGTTGACGAGGAGCTACACCTTTTAACAAGAACTGATTGGGTTATTTTTGCGCTGCTGCTGCTCTTTTCTTGAATTTATCAACACGGCCAGTTGTGTCGAGCACTTTTTCAAGTCCTGTATAAAATGGATGGCAGGTTGCACAAATTTCAACTTCGATCTTCGGAGAAGTAGAACCTACAGTGTAAGTGGCTCCGCATGCGCAAGTAGCGATAGCGTTTGTGTAATATGTTGGGTGGATGTCTGCTTTCATAGTGTTCAAATAAAAGTTATTTAGTTTTAGGATTATACCATTAAAAATAACATCCTGCAACCAAAATGAAACTGATAGCTAGTAGCTTATAGCCGATAGCAAGTCAGAAATTTCTTGTGTCTAAAGCCATAGGCCATAAACTATCGTCTACTAGCTGTTTCTATTATCTTTGAAGTTTATCAATATCCGCTTGCACTCCAACTATCTTTCTCATTACCGAATTACCATATGATGCCCCAGGGCCTGATGCACATGATCTTCCAGAATAGTATTTACACGCAGCGTTACGTTCACTTGCTTCATTTCCTGGTGTGGCACCAAGGTCAGCAAGATAGAGTGCTGTGGCGGTGATAGCGTCTCGTGGATTCCATGGGTCAGCAAAAGAACCTCCCGTAATACTCTTAATCCTATTTTCAAAAATTTTCCATGTTGAAGGAATAAATTGTGAAGGCCCCATTGCCCCGCCCCAACCGATAGGATTTCCTCCACTATACATTGGTATCCAGCATGATACAGGTGTCTTTTCCATAAGTCGTCCTGAATGAGACAAGATAGATGTAAAGACAGGTACATCGCGTGACGGATTCATAGTTCGAGGTTTGAGATTTCCATTTTTAATAGAAACACCATTTCCTGTAGTAGGGTCACTCAAATAACATGCTCCTACATTGATGCCAAGAGATGACTCTTGCATCAAAATCGCCAAGACAAGCGCTGGACGAACTCCTGCCCCACGAGAAGCAACAACAGCCAAGTCGTACGCCTGACCGAATGAAATGCTCCCAGAGTCACGGAGTTCAAAAAGACGCGCTCGAATAGTTGAAGCTTCTTTTTCTCGTGTTACAAGAACTTTTTTATATTCAGTTTCTTGATTTTTTGTAATCGTAAGTAATGTATTTTTTTCTTTCTGATTAGTTTCTACTTTTTTCTTTTCAAGCTCTTGAGCAATTTTTTTTGCAGTTTCCTCATCCTTTGCTTCGAGAAGCTCTCCTTTTACGACTTCTAATTTTTCCTTACTCTGACGAATATCTTCGAAGCTTTTTTTAAGCGCACGATTAATTGTCGCAAAAGAATCCGCATCTTCAAAAAATGACGAGAGACTTTTTGATTGAAGACTAAAGTCAATCAAAGAATACTCTTCGAGGTACATTGTCTTTCGCATGATTTGCGAGAGGGACTCTTTCTCACGATTAGTCTTTGCATTAAGATCATTAATAGTCTGGTTTTTCTGCGTAATGTTTTGACTTAGTTGGTTAATTGCTTTTAAGTGCGTTTGGATTTTTAATTTACTCTGTGCAATTTTATTTGTAAGTACTACGATGTCATTTTTAAGAGATTTACCTTGTTGTTGTGTTTCAGAAATATTTTGACCAAGCGCTTTTATTTGTGCTTCAAGATCAGAGAGTTCTTTTTCAAGTTCTACTCGGGACTGCTCAGCATGCACGATAGTCGACTGCTCAGAAACAATCGCAAAGAGAAGTGCGACGGGAAATATAAGGGCTACAGTAAAAACCGCAAGATATCTTCTCATCTCTCTAGTATAGCAGACAGACTTAAAGACCTTTTAGAGGATACCCCAACTTATTAATTGATACACAGCTAAGGGAGTGTACACTTTGTGCATATGGAAAAAGAACCAACTCAACAACCATTACCAGTAAAGCAAGAACAAGGACCTTTTGCAGGAATATTTTTTGAAGTTGATGTACTTATGAAGCAGGCAAAAGCTGGATGTATTGAAAAACTGCGCCCACTGACAACGCGAGTCAAAGAACCTAATGAAGTTTTTGCATCCATTCAAGTTAACGAGTCTCAAGACTTTGGAATTAATTACAATACATTTAGTAAATCTGTAGATCCAAAATCAAAAGAAATTGAAGGGAATTACGAAATGTATAATGAAGATACAGTTATTCCTGGATTAGAAGAACATATTGAAAAGTATATACAAGATTTAGATACAAAAAATGTGAAGATTTCTGATGCTGTAGAAGATGCATTTTCAAAAAGCCTGAATAAAAGACTGCTTGCATTTTTTACAGAATGCTGGAAAGAAGCGGGAGGATTTAACGCCGTAACTCCCACTTACTTTTCTTTTGAGGACGATCAGAAGTTTATAGATATGACAACTGGTGAGTCTTTAACTACAAATAAAATAGTTAAAATGCTTCAAGAGAAGAAGTAGAGAGGTAGCACACCTAACAAACTAAATACCAAAGAGTGACGCCTATGGCGTCACTCTTTGGTATTTGAATACTTTATTTTAAAATCTAACGTCAGCCGAACAAAAAATGAGATGAAATGACGAGCAGACTAGTCATTTCTTATTCAGACTATTCAGCAGCAGGAGCTGTCTCTTCATCTTTCTTACCCTTCTTTTCAACTTCAATAGCAGTAAGATCAACCGCTAGAATCTCGCCAAGCTCTTCAGCAGCTGCAACTGAAGCAACAATATCTGTAGCTGATACGTGGTAAAGATCAACTCCAGCAGGAAGCTTAATATCACCTACGTGAATCACACTATGATTATCAACGAGCGCCGAAAGGTCAACAGTAAATTCATGTGGAAGAAGTGTTGGATCTCCTTCAACTGAAAGTTCATGCATCACTTTTACAAGAACACCTCCTGCCTTAACTGCTGGAGACTCACCGATAAATTCAATAGGAGTCTTAACGTGTACCTTCTGACCTTTCTCAAGAACTAAAAAGTCTGCATGAATAATATGACTCTTAACTGGGTGGTATTGTACATCTTGAATCATCGCAACTTCCTTCCCGTGTTCAGTAACAAGAGAAACAGATGAAGAACTACCTTCACTTGCCAGAAGTTTAGAAAATTCTTTTGCATCAACGAAGATAGATGTTGCTACCGAATTTGAACCGTAGTATACCGCAGGAATAAAGCCTTCTTTTTTAGTTTCTTTTGGGGCGCGTGGCGCGCAAGTTATAGACATCATAGTTTTGCAATTATACAGCACTTTCTCTATAAAATCAATAGCCTTGTTTGTAAATATCTAAAGACTTAACTGATTCCACTATCCTACCTCAAAATAAGACCCGATACACACTCTGTCAAAGAATCATGATCATTTTCGATGTTCGGTATACGTATTATTTTTTATCTATTAACCCATACAGTTTTGCGGTCTCAACAAGCATTTTTGTATATGAAAAATTCTGAACAATGTGAGAATGGAGCCTCAGACCGAGTTCTTTTGCATATTTTCTATCAATGATAATTCTTTCAAGTGAAGAAGCTAAACCTTCCACATCTTTTGGTTGTACAAGAAGTCCAGTTTCTTCATGACGAATAATTTCTGGAATTCCTCCGGTGATGGTTGTCACGACTGGTAACTTTGCTTTTCCCGCCTCAAGCAAAACATATGGTAACCCTTCTTTAACTGAGCTTAACATAAATAAATCGTATTCGTGAAGCCTATCTTTTGTGACAAGCGTACGACCGAGAAGCGTTACCACATGTTCGAGTTTTTGAATTAAAATATATTCTTCAATTTTTTTGCGATCTTCACCTTCACCTTCAATTGTGTATTTAACTGGTATCCCTTTTTTTACCAAAATATTAACTGCCTCAAGACCATAGAGATATCCTTTGTTGCGTGTTAAATCCCCGATGCTGACAATATGTGTTTCTTTCCCACGTTTTACTTCTCGCTTCGGAGTTTCACCATCAACGGGAATTCCATTATAAATGGTTGTAACTTTTTTCCGTATAAAAAACATTCTTCCGATATCTGCCTCATCTTGCTTGCTCACCGTTATTACTTTGTGTGCAAACAAACAGGTAAGCCATGTAAAAAAATACATGAGCGACTTGATAAAAAAACGACGATCTTCGCGAAATGGAGCACCGTGAATAGTAACGATAATGTTTGGCACCCGCTGTAACCTTCCTACAAATGCACCGATACCGGAAGCTTTAGAACTATTAAGATGAAGAACTTCTGGTCGTTCGCGGCGAATGAGTTGATATATTTCTCGCAATACTGCAAGTTCTTTTTGTAAAGAAACATCTCGCATCATACTAGGGAGTGATACTGTTCTGATGCCAGTGTCACTACATTTTTTTTCTAGCTCATCATTTCCCCCAAAACCAACAACACAATCAACACCTTTTGCACTAAAAGTGGTAGCGAGATCATACACATATTTCTGGGCACCTCCCCAGTTACTCTTTGTGATAAGGTATAGTATTTTCATGCTATGATTGCTATCATTACAGTATAGCAATACTCATATGATTATACGACACACTCCGGGCCGCCTTATACTCCTTGTCTCGGACTGCTTTATTTTATTTGCTTCGCTCTACTTAGCTATTTCTCTTAGGTATACCGACGCACTTTCATTTTCAGAATTTCTCTCATTTGTACCACCTTTTGCTGTTGTTATTGCAGTATCAGTTGCCATCTTTTATGGGTACGGACTCTACGACAAACCAACACTACGACTTATTCGTGAACTCAATAAAGTTATTTTCACAAGTCAGATGCTCGTTATTGTATGTGCAACGATACTCTTTTATTTGCTTCCTGTGCTTGGTATCGCACCAAAAACCATTCTCCTTTTATATGTAAGTATATCTTCTATTCTCATGAGTGTTTGGAGGAGATACGCATTTTCTCTTGTTCTTCACTACAAAAAACAAAAAAGTATTATTATCGGAAGTGGTGAGACTTTTCACAAACTTGTCGATGAATTAAGCCGTAATCCACACATAGGTATCACCTTGTTATCTGCAATTGACGTTGACACATATGACATGAAAAAGCTTCCAGGAGTACTTGAGAGTACAAAACCAAATTCTATTATTATTGACATGCGCGATGAACGAATCAAGCCACTTTTTGATGCCGTGTATAAGGAACTTTTCAATGGTGCTGCGGTTTTGGATATTATTGATGTTTATGAGGATGTTTTTGATATGGTGCCACTTGATATTATCAATCAAGACTGGATTTTTAGGTCAATTAACGTGTCACGACGTTATGATGGACTCAAGCGTTTTATTGATGTCGTGTTTGCAATTCCTGCCGCAATCATTCTAGGAGTATTCGTGTTTCCATTTGTGTATCTTGCAATCAAAATCGAAGATAAAGGACCAATAATCTACAGTCATCTTCGTGTTGGAAAATATGGCAAGCCATTTCGGGTGTACAAATTTAGATCAATGGAAAATCTCCCAACAAATGAAATAAGAGAAATGAAACGTGTTACAAAAGTTGGTTCATTCATTCGCAAAACTCGTATCGACGAACTTCCACAACTTTGGAATGTTATTCGAGGGGATGTTTCTCTTATTGGTCCTCGTCCTGAGACTCCAAATCTCGTCCAAGAATATGCAAAGAGTGTGCCATTTTATAATGTGCGTCATATTGTACGTCCAGGACTCTCTGGTTGGGCACAAACCCAGCAACATGAGGCTCCAAAGTTCGGTATTGATATCAAGCAAACAAAGACCAAGCTTGCCTATGATATGTACTATCTCGAACATAGTAGTCTTCTGACTGACTTTGCTATTATTCTTCGTACAGTAAAGGTGCTGATGAGTAAGAGCGGGGTTTAATTTTAAGCGTAAAATTAACGTCGAAACTACCAAGTTTCGACGTAACCAGATTGTCATTTCCTTATTTTTAAGCCAAATTTTAAGCGTAAAATTTGCGTCAAAATGAACACATTTTTGATGTAGATAAACTACCAAGTTTCGACGTAACTAATTAGCCATTTTCCATTAGACTGTGACCATACAAATACAGCAAGCGA
>JAYWBQ010000037.1:0-29211 GCA_043781255.1 Minisyncoccota bacterium
TTTGTGCTCCCACCAGGATTCGAACCTGGAACGACGGTTCCGAAGACCGTTGTGATATCCATTTCACCATGGAAGCATATGATAGACTTTATACTAACACATTTATGCAATATTTAAAGGACGTAAATAATATAGTGATCCCAAAGGAAGTGATGATGGTTATTGCTGTACTTCAGAATGCCTCCTACGAGGCATATTTGGTCGGTGGTTGTGTCAGAGACATTTTTATGGGGAATGTTCCAAAAGATTATGATATTACTACGAATGCAACTCCAGAGGAGATTATTGGACTCTTTCCAAAGACTTTTTATGAAAATACGTATGGAACGGTAGGTGTGGTGACGTGCGGTGAGGATTTAGGTACGATTTGTAGCGATGAGAGCGTAAAAATTGTTGAGGTGACACCGTATCGTCTTGAATCTACATATTCAGATAATCGTCACCCTGATCGTGTGTTATGGAGTAAAAGCCTTGTAGATGACCTTGCACGGCGTGATTTTACCGTAAATGCTATGGCGTATGACCCCGTTACACGTGAAATAGTTGACCCATTTAATGGGCAGATAGATATTGAAAAACGAACTCTTCGTGCAGTAGGGAGCCCGGATGTACGTTTTAACGAAGATGCACTACGACTTATGCGTGCAGTACGCTTTATGAGTCAGCTTGATTTTGATATTGAGACCGTTACACGTGAAAGTATCTCCAAAAATGCGAAGCTTTTGAAAAGTGTTTCACGTGAAAGAGTAAAGGACGAGTTCGTAAAGCTTATTATGACAAATTCTCCAATGAGAGGGCTAATTATTATGAAAGAAACAGGACTACTTGAATATGTTGTACCAGAACTTTTGCGAGGAATAGGAGTATCTCAAAATCAGGCACATAGTTTTGATGTTTGGGAGCATAATCTTCGCACACTTCAGCATTCGGCGGACAAGAAGTGGCCGTTACACGTAAGACTCTCTGCAATATTTCATGATATTTCTAAGCCAGAAACAAGAAGGTTCTCAAAAGAGAAGCATGACTATACGTTTTATGGGCATGACGTGGTTGGCGGGAGAGTTTCACGTGAAATATTAGAGAGACTCAAGTTCTCAAACGACCTAATTAACAAGGTTTCTATGTTTGTACGCTGGCATATGTTCTTTTCCGACACTGAGCAGATCACACTTTCTGCAGTGAGAAGGCTTATAACAAATGTTGGTAAAGAAAACATTTGGGATCTGATCGACCTTCGTATTTGCGATAGAGTGGGGACAGGGAGACCAAAAGAAGAGCCTTATAGGTTAAGAATGTATCAGTCGATGGTCGAAGAAGCCTTACAAGACCCCATATCACTCAAGATGTTGAAGACCGACGGGAAACGTATCATGGACGTTACACAAGAAACGCCTGGGCCAAAGATTGGATATGTTCTTCATGCGTTATTTGATGAAGTGCTGGATGATCCACAGAAAAATACTGAAGAATACTTGGATAATCAAGCAACGTTACTCATGAAACTCTCTGTCTGGGAGCTAAAGGCACGAGGTAAAGCTGGTAAAGAAGAAATGGAGATGAAGAATGTAGAAAAAGTGAAGGAAATTAAGAAGCAGTTTAAGGTAAAAGGATAGAAAGGAGGAAATAAGATCATCAGACAACAGACTGAAAGACTTATGTGCGGAGAAGAGTATCTTAGCTTGGATAGAATGAGGTATTTTAGGGTAAAGTTTCATAAAAGACATTGTAGTATAACGATTTGTCCTTTTGTCTTTTATAAAAGATAATAGTGAAGTAATTGACTTTTTACATAAAATATGCTATTATAAATATATAAAAGTTCTTTTACATAGTATGGTCACAGCGATATGTATTTACTACGTAGATCCCGCCCTTCATCCCCCGAGGCAAGACCTCGGGGGTAGAGTAGAAAAGTGGAGAATATATATCGCTGTGACTATGACCATTTCGGTGAAATAGAAGCAGTTTTTTTTGAAAGGATGACGCCATGAATCAAATCATGACCCTATCAGAGCCAACTGAAACCACTACGACAGGTCAAATTGTCAAGAATGTTGCTAACTACAAAGCAATGCTCACAAGGCACGCCACAAATTTCAGGCAGAGGTTGTTCAGCTTGTTCTTGGAATGCCAGAACTTGCAAAAAAGCAGTTCGAGTTGTTCCGTGAACTAGTTGAAGCTCACAGCAAAACAATCACCCGTCGTGCAGCGGTCGACCGCAATCGTGCACTATATGAAGCAGTGGCTGCTACAGATCGCAAGCCACACCTGAACGAGTTTCTAATCAAGACAATGCCGACTCCTACTGGAGACATTGAGGCTATCTTCATCAACCTTGGTCGCAATGTTGACTGCAACACGCTGGCCGATGAGCTCGCTGCTGTCGGTCTTGAGCTCATCGTCGATCCGCAAGGGCTTGTCGCCATCAACAAGGATGATCCTGCTTTTGCAGATGATCACCCAAACGGTACCCAATGGAAAGATACCGAAGGCAGGTATTGCTTCATGAGCTTCTACCGCGGGGGTGGTCGGCGTCGCGTGCGCCTGGGTCAGGATGACCGCCCCTGGCGCGACCTTTGGTGGTTCCCGTGCCGTCGTCTGTACTCTTAACTGACACACACTGTGAACTTTTGTTCACTTTGATCTCAGTCCTCCAGCTCGTATATCGCAGAAATGCGGTATACGAGCTTTTTTATAATAAATATATGTATTGAGGTATTGAGATTGTGTAGATGTTGCCATACACTTTATGTATGACTACATTAAGCATTAGAATTGAAGAAAAGACAAAAATTGCAACTCGTAAAACCCTTGCACATCTTGGGATTGACTTATCAAGTGCGATGAATATGTTTCTTAATCAGGGGGTTATCGAGCAAGGAATTCCGTTTAAGTCGTCACGCATATCTACTAAAGAAGAACAAGAGAAGGTGCGATCGGGGTGGAATAAGCAAGTTATACCATTTCTAATTAACCTTTACACATTGTCTACACAAAAACACTATTTTTTATGAGGTAAATTAAGGAAAATATGTTGAGTGGTTAGTTAGGGGTGGTATTAGATACAAGGAGATTTATTTTTAGACTAGAAAATAGAGAGAAAAAGAGCCCGTTCTCTTGCTTATCGATATTGGCTCGCATTTGTATTTGTTTTAAGATTTTTGAAGGGGAAATGATATACTTTTTTTATGGAGAAACATGTGCCGTGCTTAGAAAAAAATTGTAGTCACTGTTGTGACCCTGTTCGAATAGATACAAAAAATACAGGAGAACCACCGAGTGATAAGAATGGTAAAAAGATTTTTACCCAAAGGAGAGAGTTTCTTGTGCCAGAAACATTGCCTGACACTGTTAGGTTGAAGACATTTGACTGTATTAATTTTGACCCCGTGTCGAAAAAGTGTTTAGACTATGAGAATCGTCCAGACTTATGTAGAAACTCAACATGTATTTCCGATGTAGATGGTGATATTAATGAACAGCATCGAAAGGTGACTACGGAGAAGTTTATTAAAATATACCCACGATGAAAAAACTTTTTATACTTTCGGGTGGAGTGGGAAGTGAGCGAGAGGTGTCGCTTTCTTCAGGGAGGAATGTGGTTGATACACTTTTAAGCCAAGGAGTTGCATGTGAGGAGATTATTGTAGAAAAAGATAAAAGTTTTGTATATCAAGGTGTAACGATGAGTGAAAAAGAAGGCTTAGATTTTTTAAAGAAAGAAAATGCTCTGGTATTCCAAGTAATTCATGGAACATATGGTGAAGATGGAGAATTAGTGAAGAAGCTAGAAGAACACGCTCTTGCATATATTGGCACTAATTCAACTGTTTTAGAAAAAACTCTTAATAAATATAATGCAGAAGTATTTTTTAAAGAGTGTTCTATTTTGACAACAGAGTCACTGCTTATAAGAAGAGGGGATAGTCTTCTAGGATTAAGCACTCTTGTGTATCCTGTGGTTATAAAACCAAATAAGGAGGGGTCAAGTATTGGTGTTACTAAAGCAAAGAATATTGAAGAGATACTGGACTTTGTTGGGAAAAGCTTAGAGTCATTTAGTGAAGTTCTTGTGCAGAAATGTATCGCAGGAAGAGAGTTCACCTGTGGTGTTGTTGAGATTGATGGCGTTGCAGTTGCTCTTGTGCCAAGTGAAGTAGTACTTCCTGAAGGGATGACCTTTGACTATCATGCTAAGTATTTTGTGAATGGTCTTGAGATAACGCCAGCAGTCACTGATGATGAGACAACAAAAAAGATTCAAGATTTAGCACTTCGTGTTCATAATGTCATAGGGTGTAAGGACTACTCAAGGACTGATATGATGATGAATGAAGTGGGCGATCTTGTTGTTCTGGAAATAAATACTGTGCCTGGTATGACAAAAGTGAGTTTTATTCCAGCGGAAATGAAGGCATCAGGGTATTTGTTAAAAGATTTTATTAGTGGAAT
This sequence comes from Minisyncoccota bacterium, assembly GCA_043781255.1. Taxonomy (GTDB): domain Bacteria; phylum Patescibacteriota; class Minisyncoccia; order Phycocordibacterales; family UBA5272; genus UBA11704. Next base: position 4,453 of record JAYWBQ010000037.1, read on the forward strand.
GATTAAAAAGTATTCTTAATTTAGTAAATTAATTACAAATCAAGAATAAATAGTTCATACTTATCAATATATGGAACAACCTCCAAATTTAGAAAAGTCAGTTTCTCCTGTTATTAGAGCTAGTGAAAGAATGGAAAATGAAAAAAGTCGAGTGCAAGCTTTGCTTGTAAGTTTAAATACAAGATTTCCAGGTGAATTTACAAACGATTTTGAAAGTTTTTCTATGGCAGCACTGGCTAAATATGAGGATATGTATGGAGAAATTACTGAATCTGAAGATACATCATTCAAAGAACTGAAAGCAATAGTCCTCCTTAATATACAAAAAGATATATTTTATGACTACGTAAGAAGAAGAGAGAGATTTATAGGGGCTGATAAAAAGTAGCAAGTTTTTGAGAAGAAAAGCCGTACCGTAGTGCGACTTTTCTTCTGGTATACTCTTTATTACATGAATAGTACTTTTGATATACAAAAACTACATCCGCTGACGAAGATGCTTTTGGAGAAGAGGGGGTTGGTGGATGAGAGAGAAATTGAGGATTTCCTCTTTCCTTCGTACGAGAAGCATGTTGGGAATCCGTTTGATATTTTTGGGATGGAGAATGCTGTTAGAAGGATAGTGGGAGCGATACGAGGTGGCGAGAAAATAGCGGTGTATAGCGATTATGATTGCGACGGCATACCAGGGGGGGTTTTGCTTAGGACTTTTTTTGATGACATTGGGTATCCTGTAGAGATGTACGTGCCGCATAGACACAATGAAGGGTATGGGGTGCATACTCATGCGATTGATGCGCTTAAAGCGCGTGGGGTAAGTCTTGTGATTACGGTTGACTTGGCGATTACAAATATTGATGAGATAGCGTATGGAAAGTCTATTGGAATGGATTTTGTAGTGACGGATCATCATCTCCCGATTACCGTAAACGTGGAAATGATCCGGAACGAACGCGGAAATAATGCGGAAGGTCTCAGTAAATTTGTCGGTAATGGTAAGTTATTAGGTAGTCAGGTGGTGCCGGATGCGGTCGCGGTGATTAATTCGAAACAGGATGTGTGTGAGTACTGGGATGATATGTTGTGTGGGTGTGCGGTTGCTTGGAAGTTGTCATGTGCATTACTTGTACGTTTTAGAGAAGATATTACAGTGTATAAAGGAGTGGATGAAAAAATTTCTACATCGACAGGGATATCAGAATCGTATTATAAAGTTCTCATGGAGGTAGATGCGCTTAAAGAGGGTTATGAAAAATGGATGCTAGACCTTGTAGGAATATCTACTATTTCTGATATGGTACCACTTGTGAAAGAGAATCGTGCGCTTGCGCATTTTGGGCTAAAGGTTTTACGACAAACAAAACGCCATGGGCTTAATCAGATATTTAGGATGCAAGGGGTTTCAAAAGAACATCTTACTGAAGAAGATATTGCCTTTACTATCGCCCCACGTATCAATGCTGCAGGGAGAATGGGGGACCCGATACAAGCGCACCACATGTTGTATGAGAAAGATAGTGTGACAGCACAAGGGTACGTAGAAGATCTTGAAGCTTTAAATATGGAAAGAAAGGAGAGCGTGAAAGATATCACAGGGAGTATCGATTTTAATAGTTTACGGCCAAGCTGCGAATCTGCTGTTTCGCATGAAGTCTATGGGAATAATATAATTGCAGTTGGAGATTTTTCATGGGGTCCGGGGATACTTGGACTTATTGCGCAGAAGATTATTGATGAAACGGGGAAACCGACGTTTGTGTATGGACAAGGTGATGATAAAACTACAGTCAAAGGATCCTGTCGTTCAAAGGGTGATGTACATGTGGTGGAGCTTATGGCCAGAGTACAAGAAATGTTCCCGGGAATCATTACTCATTCTGGTGGACATGAACAAGCTGGAGGGTTTTCGTGTGCATTAGAGAGGGTTGGAGAATTATCTGATGCACTAAACGAGGCATATAAACATGTCACCATCACCGAGCTTGGGAATCAGGAGCTTGTGGCCGATGCGCCGCTATCGCTTTCTGATGTCAACCTCGTAACACACAATGCCGTTACTATTCTTTCACCATTTGGTGTTGGGAATCCAAAGCCTTTGTTTTCTTTTAGTAAAGTGGAGTCACTCTCGGTGAGATGGTTTGGCAAGAAAGGGGAACACTTAGAAGTAATGTACCCAAATAATAAAGGGCAAGTCAAAGCAATCATGTTTTTCGCGCCAAAAGAATTAGAAGAAAAAGCAAGAAAGCAGCATACACTCCTGGCTCATCTAGAGAAGTCTGTGTTTCGAGGGAAGACGGAGCTTAGGTTGAGGATACGAGATATTTCCCTTTAATAATTAAAGTAGTATTCATGATAACATTAGTGTATGAAACTTGATCAAGTAGAGTACTCGGCACCAAGTACTAAACTAGGAGTAGCTGTTACTAAAAAACAGGGTGGAGAAAATAAACCAGAAATTACTTTTGAGGATTTTTTTTATGAATTTAAAGAATATATAGAAGTAAACCTGACGGACCAGGTTTTGCATGATGAATGGTATAATTTGTATATAAAAGAACCTAACAGATTTTTTAAAGATGTTGCCGCACTAAAAGCAATGGAAGCTAATAAGAGAATATTATTTCTTATTAAACAAAGTGTGCTACTAAGTACTAGTACAAAAGATGTAGAAGATTATTTTATTGAGTTTCCAGATGATGCTAAAAAAATAAAGTCGTGTTTAGAAGAAGACATGTTCTACGGAACACTATGTGTCGTAAGGATAAAAGTAGAGGACTTATTAGAGTCCACTTACCACCATCCTTGGACATACAACACTACCTTCTCACAAGAGAAGGACTTGGAAACCTCTTCTTGATCATCAGCGTCAGCCAGGAGAGGTTCATTTTTGTGGAAACATAAGCCGAGAATCTGAACCTTCGTCTCATGAAATGTTTTTGAGTATTTGAGCAAGTACCTATGGTTAAAACTTGCTTAGTTTCTGGAGAAGCTCGCTTGGTCGCTTGCTTCTCCCTTCTTTTACGTAGATAGGTGGAGGTAGCTTTTGGTTGATGTACTCACTACCAAAAGCTACCCTCTAAAATCTCTCTCCTCAAATGACAGATATGAAATAGGACGATATTTTTCGTCTATATTTCTTACTCATTATATCTGTCTACGTAAAAGAGGGAACAATTATAATAACAAAAATACGCAATCCAGAAGGTTACGATTTTTGTTTCGTTCTATAGAATCAAGATAGAGGAAGTGATAGAATGAAATGATGAAGAAGAAAACTATTTCAAAAAGTGTTGAAAAGAGAAAAGTCAATAATAATGTGGTTGTATTTCAAACAAAAACAGGAGCACTAGAACTTAAGGGTGATTTTACCCGTGAGACAGTGTGGGCAAATCGTATGCAGATGTCAGAAATGTTTGAAGTAAATCCACAGGCTATTTCTAAGCATATCCAAAACATTTATAAAGAAGAGGAACTTAATCGAGAGGCAACTAGTTCCAAAATGGAACTAGTTCAAATGGAGGGGGAAAGAACAGTGCTTCGAGATATTGATATATATAACCTTGATGTTTTGATTGCTGTAGGGTACAGAATAAATTCTGTAACAGGTACCAAGTTCCGTCAGTGGGCGACTAGGACACTACGAGAACATTTGGTAAAAGGCTATACACTTAATAAGAAAGTAATTCTCAAAAACTACGATCAGTTCATAAAAAATGTTTCCGACATACAAGCGCTACTGCCAGAACATGTAAACCTCGATCCGAAAGCGGTCTTAGGTCTTGTAAAAGAATATGCATCTACATGGTCTAAGCTTGATCTGTATGATAAAGACGAGTTAAAAAAAGATGGGGTAAACAAGAAGAAAATAAAAGTAGGCGGAGAAGAGCTTCTTCTCGCAATCGAGCAGCTAAAGAAAGAGCTTTTTAGAAAAGGGGAAGCGACGGATATCTTCGCACAAGAGCGTGCACGAGGTAATGTGGAAGGAGTACTGGGGAATGTGATGCAGTCTTTTGGCGGGAAAGATGTGTATGCGACTCTTGAAGAAAAGGCGGCACACCTTCTTTATTTTATGGTCAAGAACCATCCTTTTATTGACGGAAACAAGAGGTCGGGTGCATTTACTTTTATCTGGTTCCTTCGTCGTGCTGGAGTGCGTGGTGCAAAGAATATTAACCCGTCAGGTCTCACCGCTATCACGCTCCTTATTGCAGAAAGTAATCCACAACATAAAGAAAAAGTTGTTGCGCTTGTGGTGGAATTATTGAAGACAAAATAAAAGCATATGAAAAACATCGTGACTATTGGCGGAGGGACGGGAAGCTATACGATTTTATCAGGACTTAAAAATCTGGAAAATGTATCTTTGACAGCACTTGTTTCTATGGCAGATGACGGTGGGTCTACAGGTGTATTACGAGATGAGCTTGGGGTACTGCCTCCAGGAGATGTGCGGCAATGTCTTATTGCTTTAAGTGAGCATAGCGACGTAGTACGAAAATTGATGAGTTATAGATTTTCTGAAGGATCTCTTGCAGGGCATAATTTTGGAAATATTTTTTTGGCAGCACTTGAGAAAGTAACAGGTGACTTTGCGGAGGGGGTGGAGGTTGCATCAGAGATTTTAAAAGTGAAAGGAAAAGTTGTACCAATCACCAAGGAAAAAGCAGAGCTCTTTATCTGCCTCACGGATGAGACGTGTATCAATGGTGAGGATAGTATCAACCATGCAGATTTTCAGGGCATGGGTATTGCAGAGATCAGATACGCGGGTACTGTGCGACTGAACACACATGCTAAAGATGCAATTGTGAATGCGGATCTTATTATTTTAGGTCCTGGGAACTACTACTGTTCTGTTATTCCAAATTTGATTGTGGACGGGTTTAAGGAGGCGATAGGGGAGACGAAGGCAAAAGTTGTGTTCCCGGTGAACCTCACTAATAAGCACGGACATACGCTTCGATGGAAAGTGAGTGATTATGTATATGACATTGAGAAATATTTAGGACGAAAGGTTGACGTGATTCTATTAAACGATGAACCACCAACAGAAGAACAGATCAAGCATTACGAGATGAAAGAAGGAGATGGGGTGCTCACAGAGAATGATATGAAGGACGACACTCGGGTAGTTCATGGAAAGCTACTCTCTCATGCAATCATCAAGTATGACGAAGCTGATGCGGTGCGAAGTGTCAGAAGTTTTATTCGTCATGATAAGGATGCGTTTGCGGCAGTTATTGCCAGACTGATATGAAATTAATCCTAGACTTTGATGATGTATTGTTTAACTCGAAAGCTTTGAAAGAGGTGATGTTTGGAGTATTGCGCGACGAAGGAATGGAGAATGGTGAAGACCTCTATGAGGTAGAGAGACGAAGCGGGAGAGCTTTCGTTCCAAGAGATTTTTTACGGAGGGCCTGTAGAACACAAGAGGACGAGGGAGATACGATTATAGAAGTTGACGTAGATTCGATGTATGAAAAGATAATGGGTAGGTGTCCAGATTTTGTGAATCAAGAATTAGTGGCACTAGTACAGTCAGTGGGCAAGGAGAACTGTTATATCATCTCTAATGGGAACAAGGAATTCCAAGAAGACAAAGTTGTACGTGCCAATTTAAATACGATGGTGACAAAGGTGATAGTCGTACCTGGGACCAAGAGTGTGGAGATAGAACAGATATGCAAGGAATTCTCAAATGAGGAGATTGTGTTCGTCGACGATAAGAGTATCTACTTTGATGATCTCGATAGAGAAGCATGTAAGAATCTGAAGACGGTTTTGTATAACGAGAACGGATTAGAGAGTTTGAAAGTTGAGCTAAAAGCAAGTAGACTTTTGGAACAGAGTAGAGACAAAGAAATATATATGCAAGTACCTGCTGGAATAATGATGAGGTAATATATTTTAACTAAACAAATCTTTACAAATCCTAAAACATATATTTTAAAACTTGATAAAGAGGGTGATGTATTTCAATCGCCGAGTGGAATACTATTTATATTCCGCCTAGACTAGGGGTGTGATGCAGATCCGCAAAGGAATTCTGTAATTTTAATAGGATTCCTGTGGACTGAACTGTCGACAGGAACTTTATCAAAGTCGAACCCATATCGGTCACCATCACTATTGGCAATGACTTTTGCTGCCATGCCTTTTGCTCTTAGACTATGAACCAATGTGGATCCGGTGACCGGATACGCAGAAAGTTCGTGACCTACGAAAACGATGTTTAGAGCGAACTGTAGTACTTCATTTCCACAGGCCTTCATAATGCGAAAGATATGAATAGCAATGATTAAGCCATGGCCAATACCGGATAGAAGAATCATGGATTCTACCTCTTATTTTCTGTCGTCAATGAACAATACTTTCACGCGACTCTCCTTTAACTTTGAAGGATCAGTATTGATTACTGCTCCTTAGAAAGCTATCAAGACTGAAGTCTCGATAGAGAATGAGCTCCACTCTCTGCTGGTTTGGAAGAAAGTCTGACTCCTCATCAAATCGGAATGCTTATTCGCTGACGTAAATTTTTTGAGTCGGACCCCTATCAGTTATTGGCGGTACTCGTACCACATAGAAGGACATTTCTTCTTGAGGAACTTAAGGCTCATAGTATCTACTTTGAAATCCTCGAGCTCGTAGTCGGTTACGACTTGCGCAAAGTCCTCAGTAACCCCCTAGTCCTTGGGGGCGTTCTTCCACACGGAAAAATTGAGGAAGTTCCCAGTAGAGAGTTCATACAGGCATAGACACTCGTTGCACTCGCACGGTTGTGGGCTTCTTGGTACAAAGCTTTAAAGTATAGGCGTTCTCCAGCTTCTCACCGCTCTTTGTTGAAGTGACTGAGAGCGTGAGTCCAGGAAACTACTTCTTTCGGGGTCTGTTCGTAGAAATTAGTGCCGATCTGAAGGAAAGCATTGACAGCTTCGAGTTAATACAAAAAAATAGTTGCTACTTTTGATACAATACCCTTTCTAGTAAAGGGTATTTCTTATAAAACTTACAACCATATTTAAAAAAATAGAAGTCCGTTTTTTAGACGGACTTGAGGTGGACGGTATGTATTTTAGATTATTTTGAAGAAAAACTCTCGTAGGTTGAGTCTCTTCCTTTCTCCTTATGTCAGTGTTTTCCCGGCATGAAAATCTAGCTGGTCTTCTAGGAAAACCCCAATCGTCTGACCTTTTTCGTTTTCAAAGAGGACTGTGAATAGTGTTTCTTTCGATAATGACCCCACTTCAACAATCATAACTCGACCAGTTTTCCCAATGTAGTTATGACCACTGCACAGAAAATATAGGAAAGGTGGTATCCATCGTGGTTTTTTGACTTCCGCCATGGCCAAGAATTTGGGGTGGATACGAGAAAAGCGGATCTCTTGTAACCCAGTTTGGACATTAATCGGGACTAACTTATTCGTAAACATAGGAACATCTCCATTTAAGTTGGTATTTAATAATGCTACATTATTTATAATAGCTTGTCGAGTTTATTGGCATCATTCTTTTCGTTGCCACTTTTTAATCAAGTCCTCATTCTTTGCTATACTTTAGAGTATGAAAATTACGATACATACTGATGGGTCAAGTAGAGGGAATCCGGGGAGGGGTGGGTGGGCAGCGGTATTGGTTACAGAGGGGAGACAGCAGATGACAGACAACAGACAGACTCATGATACAGATGAGGTGATAGAGCTTGGTGGACGAGAAGATATGACGACGAACAATCGAATGGAGTTGATGGGCGCGATTCGTGGATTACAAGAAGTTGCAGATAACAGAGAACAGAGAACAGAGGATACAAATCGAGACTCTGAAAGCCCACAGCCCACAGCCCACAGCCTAAAGTCTGTCGAGGTATGCACTGACAGTCAGTATGTAAAAAAAGGAATGACAGAGTGGATTGATGGATGGATCAAGCGAGGGTGGAAGGGGTCAACGAAGAAGCCCGTGCTTAACCAAGATCTTTGGGAAGCTTTAAAAAAAGAAGAAGATAGATTAAAGAAAAGTGGTGTGAAAGTTATCTGGACATACGTTCCTGCACACGTTGGAATAGTAATGAATGAGCGAGCAGATACCATAGCGACGATGTGTGCTGATGATGCGAAAGAGTTGCAGTTATATCGAGGACCACGTAACGAGTATGTTGTGTAGAATATGAAAAGCAGAACGTAGAGAGAAGTAAATTCATGAACACAAATACACATACAAAAACAATTATTGCAGTAGTAGGGGTTTGTATGGGGATTATTCTTGGAGAGAAATTTAATTTTGGAAGCGAGATAGCAATTGCCTCACTTTTTATTTTTATAGCTCAAGCTGCTATCTATTTTCTTGGAAAAAGAAAAAGTGAGACGGCAAGAGATACAGTACGAAGTATACTAAGAGGTACTGAAGAAACTTTTGAAAAAAAGTCTGGGTCAGAAGTTGCGCTTGTTAGTTTACTTTTTTTTGGCGCAGTATTTCTTGGAATGATAAGAATGCAATTTGTGAGTGAGGTCTCACGGTTTGTGTGTGACTCTCCTTGCACTTTTGTAGCACAGGTAATTCAAGAGCCGACATCGCATGACGTGTATCAGGTGGTGGATGTTGTACCAGTAATCTCTGTAGATGAGACTCGTCAAAACATGATGAACATCCGACTGAAGATGCCGCTCTACCCCAAAATCCATCTGGGAGAGAGTTTGTCACTCACTGGTAAAGTAACTGTACCAAAAAATATATATCCACATAAAGATGCGAAATCTTTCGATTATAAAACCTACTTGATGACTAAAAATATTGGAAGTGAGATGTTCTATCCTCATAGTAAGGTTGTGAGAAGCGCTACTACAAAAACTTTTACTGAAGAGCTGATGAGTCTTAAAGAGGAATTAATTGCAAGAATTAATACATACATCTCTCAGCCGGTAGGTGCCCTTGCTGGGGGGATGCTCTTAGGAGATGACTCTATGTCAAAGAATCTCACGCAAACATTTCGTGTATCAGGTCTCTCTCATATTGTTGTGCTCTCGGGGTTCAACATTGCGATTTTGATTAGTTCGCTGTTTCTTATTTTAAAATTTTTACCACTTCTTTTTCGTATTATTGTGGTATCGGTTATTGTTTGTTTGTTTGTGCTGATGGTGGGTGCTGAAGCATCAGTTGTGCGTGCTACGATTATGGCTTTTGTCGCCCTCCTTGCACTTTTACTCGGACGGGGGTACGTCGCTCATCAGACACTTATTCTTTCTTTTTTGTGTATTATTTTTTATACACCGAGCGCGCTACTTCATGATGTGTCGCTCCATCTTTCGTTTCTGGCGACACTTGGTATCGTGTACATGAGTGAGAGAGTTAAGAAATTTATAGAGCAGTATCTAACCCATTCTTTTTTTGATAGGTTTGGATATCACGAGATTATCGCAACAACATTGTGTGCGTATGTCGCGACACTTCCGTACCTCATGTATACCTTTGGAACAATTTCGATCTATGGGTTGCTTACAAATCTATTAGTGCTCCCACTTGTTCCAATTGTGATGCTTTTGACTTTTATAGTTGTCCTTATGTCTTTTATAAGTCTCCCCCTTTCGTACGCCTTTGGATACATAACAACACTTGGAGGTGGCTATATTATTTTGGTGGCGCAGATGACTGAAGCATTACCGTATTCATCGATTACACACAACATCACTCTTTTATCCATGCTGATGATGTATCTATGTATTGGTATCTGTAGTATATTTTTTATTCGAAATAAACAAGATGAAACGCGAGTAACAAAACACGGTGAAATTTTATCTGAAGTAATCTCTTACTAGATAAGGGTTATTTAAAATTACACGGAAAGCTTTTTGTAGAACACTTTGTAAACAAAAAAGATAACGACTAAACCGATGACTAATGAAACGCTCCCGATAGAAGCAAGTGAAATGTTTTCGCCAAAAAAATATCCGACTGATGTGAGGCCGATTGCCCATATACTGGACGCAAGAAAGAAGATGAGACATGTCAGTTTTGTTTTTGTGTTAGCAAGACCTGCGACAATTGGGATGAATGCTTTGACGGAGGGAATGAGTTTGCCAAAAAAGATCCACCACATACCACGATGAATAAAAGTATCGTGAAGTGCCTTATGAATTTTTGTAAAAGTTTTCTCGTCTACCATCAGGAGTTTTTGAGCAAAAGGCCTTTCATATTTTTTAACGAGAAGAAATGTGATGATATTTCCAATAGTATTACCGAGAGCGCCAGCAATAATAGTTGGGATAAAAAGAAGTGAACTAGTGCTTATGAAGTAGCCACAAATAATATATAAAAATTGTGATGATGGAAAGTTGAGTGCACCATTAGTAAACATGAGAATAAAAATGGCGATGTATGAAAAGGTGGAGATGAGAAAGTGAAGGTCAGGCATGAGGACATTGTAGCAGTTCTTAGAGGTTGGTGGCTAGTAATCAGGAATTAAGAGATATGCAATTTAAAGTAACTAGTCGCTAACTACTCGAGGCTGTTCCTGATACACTTAGTAGATGAATGAATGGATAGAAGATTTTAAAAAACGAGCGATTGAGTTTTTAGATTCTTATGGAAAAGTTCTAGTATGTTTCATTTTAGTTTTTGGAACTTTCATATGCAGTAGCTTAATCATCTCTCTGGTATCTTCTCATAAACTAGAAGTTTCATTTTTAGATATTGGACAAGGTGATGCAGTACTCATCACTACTCCGAGTGGAAAGCAGATGCTCGTAGATGGTGGGGGAACGAATAAAATTCTTGAAGAACTTAGTCGTCATGTTTCATATTTTGATAGAACGATCAATGTGATAGTTGCTACTCATCCTGATGCAGATCATGTGACGGGACTTATTCCAGTGCTAGAAAAATTTGACGTGAGTACTGTTATTCTTTCTCCAAGTACAGGTCATACAGGAATTTATGATGAGGTAGAAAAACATGTGAGAGATGAACACGCAGAGGTTCATATCGGAGCAAAAGGAGACATAATTGATTTTGGTGACGGAGTGATTACAAAAATTTTGTATCCATCAAAAAACTATGTTGAGAAAAAAGATGACACTAATGATGCATCAGTGAGTATAGTCATCACCTATGGTGACGAATCTTTTTTGTTAACAGGAGATTTGCCAAGCACAAGAGAAAGTGAACTTATAAGACAGCCACTAAGTTTATGGCCAAGCCACGAATCTCGGGGTTCAAATGTCACGGTGTATAAAGCGGCTCATCATGGAAGTAAGTATTCAAGTGGTGAACAATTACTCTCATACATCAAACCAGAGTACTCAGTCATCAGTGCTGGAAAAGATAACAGATATGGCCACCCAAATCCAGAAGCACTCGAGAGACTAGAAAAGTACAGTAAGGAAGTTTTCTCGACAATAGACAAGGGTGCTATTACATTTATGACTGATGGAAAAAGTATGGAAATTATAACAGAGAAATAATTTCTTTTCTTACGTGTTATTATTGCAAGTAATTTGCAGAAATATAGTAAGAGGTGGAATCGTATATATTTTTATAAAATAGTGTTGTTCTCTAAGAAAATATAAAAAATATTCCACATAGGGTGTGAGGGGTTACATAAAAAATATTTGACTTTACATAAAAATGTGCTATCATAAAACTATATAGGTTCTTTCAAAATAGTGGTCACAGCGATATGTATTTTACCGTGTAGTCCCGCCCCACTCTAACCCCGAGGCAAGACCTCGGGGTTGTAAGACCTTTGTGAAAAAAGAGAAGGTGGTGAATGGAGAATATATATCGCTGTGACTATGACCAATTTCGGTGAAATAGACTAGCAATGCCCCAGAAAGGGAAATATCATGGACTCTCGTAAATTTGGTTCCGTTGTTCTGGCATCTGTCAGTATTGCTGACGGACATCTTGATGTGTTCACTCGCGTTGCAAACGCACTGAACAAGCAAAATCCAGACCGAGCTACTGCAATGGCGACACTGCTTGAACAGGCACTTGTGAATTTTGAGGTCGCAGTTGAATCACCTCGCCCACAAACTTTAGCAGAGCGCTATGAAGCGTTTTCACCTGAGCTCAAGGCCAAGCTGATGCTTGAAAATGGACACCTGCACTTCACTGTGCAAGGGACCGCTCTCAATTCCAAAGATTGGGAAGCACGTCTTAAAACAGGTGGTCATAAATTGTCGAAGTACAGTGCGGACGTTTTGTCCAAACCAGACTATAACAAGAACCATCGGCTCGAAGCAGGAAAGATCTATAAGCTGGGTCTTGTATTTGGCACAGAAATTGCCAAAGACTCCGAACGTACAACATCTAACCTGAAAGCTCACGCTCTCCGTGAATTTGGTCCAGAAGCAAACGAAGACCTCAAAGGCGAGGTTGAACTTCTCATCCGTGAGAAGTTCACAAACGCTGAACTTCAAGCGATGGGGTTGTGGTACATTGCGGTGCTCCATAATCCGATCACTGATTCTGGCGGCCACCCGCGCGTCCTCTATTCGGATCGGTTCGTTGGTTCGTACGTGCGTGCCTACTACGATGGTCCTGGCGGTCAGTGGCGCGCCCGTGGGGCTTTTGCCTCCCTCGCAAGTTAGCGCTTAGACTTCGGTCACTGAGAACTTTTAGTTCCTTTGACCTTAGTCCTATCAGCTCGTATATTACAGAAATGTGGTATACGAGCTTTTGTTTTGTATACTTGAGAATGAGAGTAGGTTAATGAATGCACGATCACGGTTTTGCATCGCCGAAATCAGTATCCATACATCAAGAATATCTACGATCAAGGTTTTAGATAGAGTGGTGCATGCCGTCTACAGGTGTCTACATATGACCTGTAGACTAGACACTTCAAAAATGAAGTTACTTGGTATATCTTTTTGGGTGATTATAATCACGAATAAAATTCATCTTGAAGATTTGTAGACATTTCAACAAGAGGTGGCACAGATGGAAAGATATATACTTCTGACGGCAACCCGAACGTCCTCTATTCGAATCGGAACGATGGTTCGTACGTGAATGCCAACTACGATAATCCTAACGATCAGTGGAACGACAATGGGGCTTTTGCCTCCCTCGCAACTCACTTCATTTCTAAAGGCAGACACTCGTGTCGGCCTTTAGTTTTTCTTCTCTATCATTTGCTTTGTCAGTTGTCCGTGCCAACCGCCTAATACCCTTCCAATTTTAGAGGTTTTTTCAGAAATGGCAATATATTTTTTCGTAACCCTTCACACCTTGAAATAGAAACTTGATAAACTCTTTATTTTTGAACAGTTTTTAGATATAAAGATTTTTAATAATCCCATGAATTTTCTTAAAAGTTCTTCTTTTATAACAAAACCAACTTGAGAGTGTGAGAGGTTACATTTTTTCAGATCAAGTGATTTTGTTTCAAAAGAATAGTAAAAAGTTACTTCTGCAACTCATTTGCAAAAAAAAAGCCCCAGAAGAGGCTTTTTAAGTACAAAATTATGCCAAGCATTTTAATCACCAACATAACATCTACTTACACCATTTCTGCCGATCATGATATAGACTGATGAGCAAAGTGAAAGCAAGGGACCAGGTTCTTCTTCTTCTTTTCTGATAATTTCTTGCACGCGTGTCTCAAGTTTTTTATCAAGAAAAAACATTGTGGTTGGGCGTTCAAGAGCTTCCATTATCAGTTTTCTATCAGATATCTTTTTTGAATAGACGAATTCTTGGCAATTCTTAAAAGATTTTCGATACCCCATTTTATGTTTATGGAGGTCGTCGACTCCCTCAAACTCCTCACCATAATCTTCCATTGACCAGCCAGTATCTAGTCGTAGATGCCATTCATCTTTATTTTGATGTAGCTTAAGGTCATCTCCCAAGATATGGAAAAGTTCTTTTTGTCCACAGTGGGCGCATGGAAATCCATACATATAGTTCTCCTCTTCTGATGCAAGATGTCAGATTTATTTTATACTATACACTATAATCAACCAAAAACAAATACCGAGATTTTTCAAAAACAGGGTTAGTTGTCCTCCTTTTATGTTATAAGGAAATCTGTGGAATTCTCTAATTACAGAATGTGGGTATTTGTTTTTGGGTGGCTATAGTAGATGAAAGTCAAAAGCGCGACCACAAGGCTCACAATTTCTTAGGTTGTATTTAATCTTTTGAAATCGAAGTCCTATCTAGATTCGCACTTTTTGTGTTCTGCCACATTGCAACCCCTCCGCTTTACCAGGGTGGTGGACAGGTGATTGATATGCTTGAAAAGCATATCAATCCAACATCAATAAAGTTGATGTTGTTGGGTAAAAAAAGAACCACGGATTCTGTCCGTGGATTTCTTTTTTGCACTTATTGCTAGGTTTAAATTTGCTAATTCGCTTGTGCTAGTTCTACATCCATTCCGCGGGTTAGAGCTTGATTTGGAGATGGATACCTTTCTTCATGCAAGAAGTACAGATCTTAACACGAGGTCCATTAGGGATACGAGCCCACTGGAGGTTTGGGTACACACGACGATTACCACAGGGGTTAAACTTGGTAGCACGAACAGAGTTGGAATATTTTCCAACAACTTTTGAACCTTTTGCGCAGAGTGGACAGATGTTTGCCATAGATGTAGTGGTTAGTGGCTAGTTACTAGAAAATTAAAAGTATCACTAATCGAATGTGTGTAATTGTAGCATCTTTTGGTTTTTTTGCAATGCTTACTCTTTATTTCTTTAGTATAGCCAACCAAAAACAAATACCGATGTTTTTTAAAAACAGGGTTAGCTGTCTACCTCTTATGTTATAAGGAAATCTGTGAAATTCTCTAATTTCTAATTACAGAATGTGGATATTTCTTTTGGGGTGGCTGTATCTATTCACAAGATTGAGTAATAAAATCTCTATAAGTTAAAGGTTTTCTGGCTATATTATGATAAAAATGGAAATAATTACCTGGAAATACTTTTATAAAATATAGCGCTTTCAGTTTTGTGAGGAGATATTTTCTTTAATAAAATTTTATTAATAAAGAATCCTTGATACCTCGCCGATACAAAGCGGAGCTGTGAGGGAAGAGCTCTGCTCCGGGGAGCTTCGTTAGCATATTTTACCTAAGCGCTAACACTTTCTCATGGTATTATATTTATATGACTGATTTAGTAGGCATTTCACAGGGAATATTTCCGTTTCTCATTATTATGTATTCTATTGTGTTACATGAGATAGCTCACGGCTATGCAGCCTATATACAAGGTGACAAAACAGCTGCTCGTGCAGGGAGACTTACTCTAAATCCACTACCTCATATCGACCCTGTCGGATCTGTGGTCGTACCGTTATTTGCGTTCCTCACATTTGGTACTTTTTTTGGTTGGGCAAAACCCGTTCCGTATAACCAGTACAATATTAAGAGTAATCTCGGTCTTGCATTTGTTGCCGCAGCAGGAATCTTGACCAATCTTTTTTTAGCACTCATTGCCGGTATTTCCTTTAAGTTTCTTTATATACAAGGACTTTTAACACCAGAACTTGGTAAAGCAATTTATACAATTATTTCCGTTAACGTTTCACTCGCATTTTTTAACCTCATCCCCATACCACCATTTGATGGAATGGCTATTTTAGAAGCACTTTTTCCAAGACTTACTATTACAAGTCGCGCAGTGTATAATCCTGTGTTCATGGTGGTTGCAATTATCATTGCTTCTGGTCTCTACGGGATTTTTATGCCATCAATATTTTCTTTTATCCAGTCAGTTCTTATGTAATAAGGTTTTTTAGAGAAAGTGGAAAAGTGTCTTTTATTTTTGTCTTTTATGTCCTATACTAAAAAGTACAATGAGATCAATTAACTCTTTACAGAATAAAAAAGTAAGCACAGGAACTGCTAATAAAAATCTACAAAAAAGTCTTCGTAGCAGTAAGTCTAGTACTAAAGTTGTCTCACCGTATGTTAAGAAGTTAAAGCGTTATGTAAAACAAGGAGCTAAGTCAGCACTCCTTTCCCCAGTGTTTCATAGTTCATTTAAAATTATCTCTACCGCTAGTATCGTTGTTGCCATGCTATACGGGTCATATCTTTATATTGGTAAAACGTTTGCAAATGAGATTGTTGTTTCACAATCTGAAATCATTGCACGAGTAAGCAGGCTAACAGCACTTCCACAAGAAAGCCCATATGAAATTGTTCGTGTTCAAGATGAAGAAGATCTTAGAAAACAAAACCCATTTTATAAAGATATTAAAGAAGGAGATTATATACTTATCTATAAAAATCTCGCAATTATCTATGATTTGAGGAATAATAGAATAGCTGGAATTAAGAAAGGTTAGATTTGTAGAAGCTGATAGGTAAGGGAAAGTTAAAGGAAGTTGGGTAATTTAGTTGCAAAATGGGAATTTATCTGGTAGTATTCTACATACTATTCTATATTTTTAGTTTGTTTTTATGCCAACAATTAATCAACTCGTAAAGAAATCACGCTCACAAGCAGTTCGTAAATCAAAGTCTATTGCAATGACTCGTGGTTTTAATGCAATCCAGAACAAGCCTAACTTTTATAATTCACCATTTAAGCGTGGTGTGTGTATCAAAGTTTCAACAACAACTCCTAAAAAGCCTAACTCCGCACTTCGAAAGATTGCTCGTGTACGTCTTACTAATGGTCTTGAAGTAACAGCATACATCCCAGGAGAAAAGCACAAGCTCCAGGAGCACTCCGTAGTTATCCTTCGTGGTGGACGTGTTAAGGACTTGGCTGGTGTGCGATACCATATCGTACGAGGAAGATTGGATGCCACAGGAGTAGATGCTCGTCGTCAATCTCGTTCTCTTTACGGAGCTAAACGTCCAAAGGCTGGAGCAGTAGCTGCAAAGAAGAAGTAACTAAAAGCCTGTAGCTTTTATTTAAATAAATACAAAAGCGACGTCTTACGACGTCGCTTTTGTATTCTATGGTACAATCGTACTGATGAAAATCGCTACATATAACGTGAGGAATTTATTTGATCCGGGGACATTTTTGGATGAACGAGCAGTGGATGCGGTAGATGAATCATTTTTTAATCAAAGAATCTCTTATATAACAAGCTATTTTAGAGAACTAGACCTTGATATTATTTGTCTTCAAGAAATTGGCGGAGAAAAGGGTCTACAATTAATAACAGAAGCACTTTCATATGATGTTTTCTTTGCAAAGCCAAATAAACGAGGCATTAGAATGGCTGTTATATATAAAAAAGCCTTAGTCGGCTTGATCACTTGTGAAAGTGTTTCTTTAGGTGAGCTCAGTATTCCAAGTATTCTTACGCATGGTGACACTGACGGGCTTACTAAAGTAAGCAATAGACGAGATGTGCTTGTGGTTGATATTGCATATCAAGGGAAACGACTACGTATTGTGACATTTCATCTTAAGAGTTTACTTCCGGAATATTTTGAAGGAGATGACGTTGAAAACGATAGAATTGCACATAGTGAGGCAAAATTCCGTTGTGTTTTATATAAAATGCTTGAATTAAAAGCACTTCGAAAGCTTGCTGATACTAGTATTGATGAAGGAAGGAATGTTATTTTCCTTGGTGATTTTAATGATAACAATAATAGTAGCGGTCTTGATATTCTAAAATCAAGTAATAAAGAGGAGTGCATGCTCTACGACGTGTTGGTTGGATACGAAGGAAACACCACAACACACATTCATCGAGGTAATCAGTTAACTTTTGATACGATGCTTGTCTCAAAAGGAGTTAAAGAAACTATTAAAGAAGTCCACGTAGAAAATAAAAATCTTAAAGACTATAGTATTCTTGGCCCAGGGGAAATTGAGCATGAACTAGAGAGCGATCATGCATTAGTGTGGGTTACTGTGGGGTAACTTGGCAGGGAAACACTTATTTGTAAACTGTCATTACAATTGTATTGACAAAATTAATGAGGAGATTATACTTGAATCATGGACACAACAATTCAAATTAGAACAAATAGTAAAACAAAAAAAGCCGCAATGAAAGTCTTCAAAAAAGAAGGTCTTTCTATGTCTTCAGCATTCAATGCGTTTCTAGAAGAAGTTATTTACAAAGGAAGCCTTCCTGTCGAAGTCTATCCCGTAGAAAAAGTTTCTGCACCCGTTATGCGTAATTGGAGAAAAGAGATAGAGGAAGAACTGAAGAACGGCAAGGTGTATAAAAGTACTGCCGAAATGTGGAAAGATAGCAAAAACTGGTAGAAGAATATATGTACTTACTTCTTCTCTCAAATAAATGCAAGAAATCTCTTGTAAAAATTAGTAAACATAAAAAGTTTAAAAAAGTTATTTTCGATGAAGTTGTAAATACTTTACTCTCTGGTGAAAAGTTGCTCAAGAAATATAAAGAACATAAGCTAACTGGCGAGTACGATGGCTGTTCTGAGTGTCATATTCAGAACGATATTTTACTTATTTACTATTTTGACGATGCAAAATGTATTTTGGTTGGCGTAGACATTGGGACACATAGTAATTTATTTTAAGGGTTTAATGAAAGGCAAGAAAAAATAAGGAAAGGAGGGGGAGCAAAGGGTGGCCGCGAAGCGGCCGCCCTCTGCTTTATATATCAATAAAATGTACCCAGCTCCAACTTTCTCAGAAAAAACTTGCAAAATCAGAGAGAGGCATACTTAAGGAATAGAAATTAAATACACACTATATGCCACCATTTGAAAACGTTCCAGTAAATCTTGATCAAACTGAAAAGAATCCTTTTACTTCAGTATCTTTTATTATTGATCCTGAAAATATAGAAATTCTAGTTGAATATCTTTCTCAAAAAAAAGATTTAAGTATTATTGAGGCTCTTAAACTTGTTAATGCAGGGCGAATCGATCTAGTGGTAAGATTTTTACCTAACTTTAAGAATTTGCCAGTGAGTATAGCTTTCGGAATTATTGAAGCTGGGGAAGGGTCTGAAGTCATTTTTAATCTGAGGTCTTTTAACGTTGCAGAGGAGAGTGCTATAGTGCTTAAGCTTATAGAGAAAGGTTATGCTGAGCATATTAAATATACAATTGGTGGATTTGGTAAATTTAAGAGTTTGAGTAATGAGGTTGCTAGTAAGCTTATTGAATTGAACCATATACATAGTGTAGCTTTCCATCTTTCTAGTTTTAGAGACTTAAGTTCAGAAAATTTAGACAAAGTAAATCTTGTCTTAGAAAAAAATAAAAACTACGTATTGGGATTAGTTAAGAGTAACTCTCAAATGGATGATGAGTTTGTTCCTACTGATGAGCAGTAACATATGCTAGTATTTTGCAGAATCCATTTAATCGAAAGAATTCCTCCATACTCTGCATCGGGGTAGTTGATTTATTTTTTTTGCTATTTTACTATTTTTATTGTAGTATAAAGAGCACTCGTTATTGAGTAATGAAGCACTTACTGAACATACAATGTTACATGTTTGCGCAAGCTTTGCGAAGCTTAGAGATTTTCTAAAAGAGACGTAGTAGACCTACGGCGACTGAAGAAAATCTCGTAGCGACTTACGGCCAAGCCGCGAGTCTGCTAACTCGAGAAGATTGTCAAATAGGGAGCATTGTATACATAACATCTTGTGAAGTACCCATTGCTTCGGGGAACGTTTACACAAGACAAACTAATAAGGATGTAGGCTATATAATCTACGTCAACTTATTTTCCAGGAAGAAAGAAAATAAAGTTGACACGATTATTTGTATAGTCGTTACACTCCTTACAAAATAATCGTATGCGAAGAAAAGTTAAAAATAGAAATATTGTTGGACCAGATTCACGATATAATTCTACAAAAGTTTCGAAGTTCATCAATTATGTGATGGAGGGCGGAAAGAAGTCTACTGCACAAGACATTGTGTATAGTGCTTTTGATATTATCAAGGACAAGCTTAAAATAGAAGATCCGCTTGAGACCTTCAATATGGCTCTCCAAAATGCTGGCCCAGTAACAGAAGTTCGTTCACGCCGCATTGGTGGAGCTAACTATCAGGTGCCACGAGAGGTTCGTGAAGATAGGCGTTTTATGCTCGCACTTCGTTGGATTCTCGAAGCTGCAAATAATAAGAAAGGAAAGGCAATGCGATTCAAGCTTGCTGACGAACTTATGGCTGCCGCAAATAACGAAGGAACTGCCGTGAAGAAGAAAGAAGATACACACAGAATGGCGGAGTCGAACAAAGCGTTCGCTCACTTTGCGTGGTAGTCTTTATAAAAATTTTTGCGAACTACTTCTTGCCCAAGGCATGAACTTGCTAGTTCAGCTACGAAATTTTTAGAAGTCGTCGGACTTGTATGTACGTCTTTTTCTAAAAATTCTTAAGCGCCTCGTATTTCATTAAAAATTTTTATAAATCCTTTGCTGAACAAATTACACTTTGTAATACAATGCGTCACAAAATTAAAATGCCCTGCGGGGTATTTTAATTTTGTTGGCAAATGGAGCGTGGTGCTTTGAACGATACTCTACTCTAAAACTATTTTTTGCTTTTACAAGAATTTAATTGTAGTATGCCAATAGAACTGTTGTTTAGTTAATCAACTAACCAGTACTAAAGTAGTTTTAAAATGGAGAATCAATCATGACCACTGAAGTAATGGGAAAAGTTGCAATACCAGGAGTTTTGCTCTCTGGTGTAAATCTTGTCTCAATAAACAACCTTTCTGGTCCAATCTTATTTTATTCCAAAGGGGAAAAAGACGAAAGCGTGGGAGCAATCATTTTTTCGTTAGAAGGCGGGAAATTAATAATAAGACCAGACTGGACTAATGCCAAAATTCGATTTCATCGAAAAGGAACTTTTATTTTTGAAGAAGATCTTCTACGGGGTCACAATATTAACAGTAAAGGTTTTTCTGTGGAGTTTTCAAGTGAGATGTTTACGATTAATCATTTTGCAGTTTCTTTGGATTTTTCTAAAGAAGAGCTAGATCAAACGGAGTTGTCAAAAGTAAGAATTCTTCAAGGGTGGGATGCAGTTCATCAATTCTTTTCTTCTCGAGAGAGGGGCTATGAAGAGATTGCTCGTCTCTTTGAAACAGATCCAAGCCTTAAAGAAGGAGGTTGTGAAATTTTCAAGATTGTTGCTTGCGGTGAAGCCTTTCATCAAAAGCGCCTTGATGAAGCAGAAAAAAGCTTGATTTTTAGAGTAGAAGAAGCTCTTCGCTCTATAAAAAGTAAACAAGATGAAGCTATGCATCTCAGAGGCCTTCGCCTTGGAAATAAAACTTGAGCCCTTAAGAACTTACATCTCCTGAAACCTGCGAACTCTTTTTTGGTTGCTAGGTAATCGCTTTTATGGTAGCATTATTGCTACTGTAGAAGCGGTTTTTCTTTTTTTTGTTTTGTATAAAATAAGGAAGAGAAGCGAATGTGCGAAGCATATTCGCTTCTCACTAAAAACTATTAACTAACAACTATCCATATGGCTCGCGACTACCCACTTAACAAAACACGTAACTTTGGAGTTATTGCTCACATCGACGCTGGTAAGACTACGACAACTGAACGTATTCTATTTTATACTGGAGTTTCACACAAGATTGGTGAAGTTCATGATGGAGCTACCGTAATGGACTGGATGGAGCAGGAACGTGAACGTGGTATCACGATCACCTCAGCTGCAACAACTGCATTCTGGAGTCCAACGTATATGCCAAAGGATGACGTGTCTAAGAAATGCCGTTTTAATATTATCGATACCCCAGGACACATCGATTTTACTATTGAAGTGAAGCGTTCTCTTCGTGTGCTTGACGGCGCGGTTGTTGTTTTTGATGGTGTAGCTGGTGTGGAGCCACAGTCAGAGACCAACTGGAGATATGCATCAGACGCTATGGTGCCTCGTATTTGTTTTATTAACAAGCTAGATCGCATGGGCGCTAATTTCGACAAAGCCTACGCTTCTATCCTTGATCGACTTTCTAAAAAAGCAGTGCGAATGCACATGCCAATTGGTGCTGAAGAAAACTTCGACGGTATTATCGATCTCCTTACGATGAAGGAAATTAAGTTTACGGGTGACAAAGGAAAGGATGTTGGGTCAGCGGAAATTCCTCAAGAACTTTTAGAAGAAGCTAAGAAGCGTCGGGCAGAAATGGTAGAGAAAATTGTGGAGACTGACGAAGAACTCATGACTCAGTATCTTGAAGGAAAAGAATTTACACAAGAAGTTCTTAAGGCAGCCCTTAGGAAGGCGACAATTTCAAATGATATTTTCCCAGTATTTTGTGGATCTGCTCTTAAGAACAAAGGGGTACAGCTCGTACTCGATGCAGTTATCGACTACCTACCATCGCCTCTTGATATTGCACCTCCAAAAGGGCTTGACGGTAACACAGGTGAACCAGTTGTTGTAGAAGTATCTGATACGGCACCTTTTACCGCGCTTGCATTTAAGTCCATGGCAGATCCTTTCGTTGGACAACTGACATTCTTCCGAGTATATGCAGGAACTTTAGAAGCTGGATCTTATATTTATAACTCGACAAAAGAAAAGAAAGAGCGTGTGTCACGTATCCTTCGTATGCATGCAAATGAACGAGAGGAAGTAAAAGTTGTGTACGCTGGAGAAATCGCCGCCGCGGTAGGGCTTAAGGACACTGTTACATCAGACACCATGTGTACTGAAGACCATCCAGTTATTCTTGAACGTATTGTTATTCCGGAGTCGGTGATTTCTATGCGTGTTGAACCAAAGACAAAAGCTGATCAGGAGAAGATGGGTATCGCGTTATCTAAACTTGCAATCGAAGATCCAACATTTCGCGTTGCGTCAGACCCAGAGACACTTGAAACTATTATTTCAGGAATGGGAGAACTACATTTGGATATTATCGTTGATCGTATGCGACGTGAGTTTAATGTGGAAGCAAATACTGGTAAGCCACAAGTTGCATACAAAGAAACTATCCTAGGATCTGCAAGTGGAGAAGGAAAGCATATCAAGCAGTCCGGTGGTCGTGGACAGTATGGTCACGTAAAGATTAACATTAAACCAATTGATTATTCTATTGCAACAGAAGATCTTCCAAAGAGTACAAAGCGATATGACGGATTTGAGTTCATTAATTCACTTAAGGGTGGAGCTATTCCACAAGAATTCGTACCAGCGGTAGAAAAAGGACTTCGTGAGTCTATGGATAGGGGGGCAGTTGCTGGATTCAAGCTTGTGGATGTATCCTGTGAAGTCTACGATGGATCATTTCACGATGTAGACTCTTCAGAAATCGCCTTTAAACTTGCAGCCGGAATGGCACTCACTGATGCGCTTGCAAAAGCAAAGCCGGTTATTCTTGAACCAATTATGAAAGTGGAAATCGTAACACCGGATAAATTCTACGGAGACATCACCGGTAACTTATCATCCAAGCGTGGACAGATAGAAGGAATGGATGAGCGTGGACAAGATAAGGTGGTAAAGGCGCTCGTTCCACTTTCTGAAATGTTTGGATATGTGAATTCACTCCGTTCTATGACAGAAGGACGTGCGACGTTTACCATGGAATTTGGAAAGTATGATGTGGTGCCTCAAAACATCGCAAAAGACATCGCCGAGAATAAAAAGTAAAATTTTAGCGCAGAGCTTTGTCAGTGCCAGTTTTTACTCATCGTCGTACGCTCTAGTACGCCTCGCTCGCAAAAACTGGCACTTTCGCGCTCTGCATCTAAAATCTTACTTTTTATCGTGCTGAGGATATTCTTCCTTGTTCTAAATACGCGTGAAACACAAAGGGTGACCGCGAAGCGGTCGCCCTTTGGTCTTAAAAATTGAATTTGATTACTCAAGAATATTCCACAACGAATCAAAAAAAATTCTATAGCTGTTGGTAATCTCTTTACTTTTGATTTTAAATACCAAAAGGGGGTTGCCGTATATTTGAAAGAGGATGGCACTGGTGTGAATCGATGTGCTCACCGTACTTGTGTTGAATCCTGGCAGGATCTTGTAATCAAAGTACTCGCGTCCAGACTTCACACTCTCTAGGTATCCTCTTTGCTCCTCTGTACCTATGAACCTGATTTTTATTTTCTTATCAATCCCTATCTTGTTGTAATTCCTTTTCTCATCACCAAGTATCATTTGGAATTTATCTTCTTTTCCTCCGATGATGTCAATTACTCCATTCTCAGGTACTTCTTGTATCATTGAGAATTCATGAGTAACGAACTGGTCTTCACCCTGAAATACCTCGAACTCCTGGTCGGATGTTTTCTTAAAAAGAAGTTCCAAGGAATCCTTTACTTGGTTTGCTATGATTCTCTTTTCATCAACAAGTGACTCGATGCGATTCGGCGGGGTGCCACTCCATTTCTTGCGTCCATTTTTAATGACATGTTTTACAAGCCCCATTTTTTCAAGTGAATCAAGGGCTGCGTAAATATACTGACCGTGCAACCCTGTACTTTGAATGATTTTTGAGGTTCCAACTTCTTGTTCTCGTGCCATAAGATAGAGATAAACTTCACACTCCTTGGGAGTAAGTCCAAGCTTCTCTAAGTTATCAAATAGTTTTTTATCAAGATTTTTGTTCATAGTTTTAAAAATGCTTTGTTATATAAGGATATAGTATCATAATGTCATCATACTATAGTGATTGACAAAAGTCAATAGTATGCTATAGTTAAATCAGAGATAAAGGCAATTCCGCCTAATCAAAATTCTTTAAAAGAAAGGAAGCAATATGCTTCTCTTAAACGCATTTTCTCTCAATATGCTGGCATCTCTGCCAGCATGCCCACGCTTCAGCGAGCTCACGCTCACTGAAGCAAAAGAGGCTTT
>JAYWBQ010000038.1:0-10553 GCA_043781255.1 Minisyncoccota bacterium
GTCGTGACACTTACAGCTATATGTGGCCACGTGATGGTGCTATGACAGTCATGGCACTCCTTAAAGTTGGAGAATACAATATATCAAAACATTTCTTTAAGTTCTGTAATGATGTGATAGAACCAGATGGCTACCTGATGCATAAATATAGAGCTGACCGTTCACTTGGTAGTTCATGGCATCCTTTTGTAAAAGATGGTGAACCTATTTTACCAATACAAGAAGATGAAACTGCTCTTGTTCTTGTTGCACTTTATGAATACTACGAGAAGACAAAAGATATCGAGTTTATCGAGGGACATTATAATGATGTTATCAAGCGCATGGCGACATTTCTTGCAGACTTTACCGACCCTACAACAGGACTTCCACGTCCAAGCTATGACCTATGGGAAGAAAAACATGGTGTCTCTACATTTACCTCTGCTGCCACCTACGCAGGACTACTTGCAGGAGCGAAGTTCGCCAAACTATTTGAAAAAGAAAATGATGAAAAACTATTTAGAAATACTGCCGAAAAAATGAAAAAGGCAATACTTACTCATCTCTACAACAAAGAACTAAAAATGTTTGTTAAACTCCTTAATACTAAAAATGGTGAAGTGATCTACGATACAACTATCGACATGTCGAGTATTTATGGGATTTACACATATGGTGTACTTGATGTGACTGATCCACGTGTCACAGAATCTATACAAACCATCGAAGAAAAACTACGCCTCCATACTGGTATCGATGGAGTACCGAGGTATGTTGGGGACAGATATTATATGCAAGTAGAGGGAGTACCTAACCCTTGGTATATCACTACGCTATGGCTTGCACAGTATTACGCACAGATCGCCAAAAAAACTGAAGACTTAGAGATAGTAACACACTGGCTAACATGGAGTGTGAGACACTCCCCACTTTCTGGTGTACTTTCAGAACAGCTTCATCCATTTTCTGGTGAACAATTATCAGCAACCCCTCTTACATGGAGTCATTCAGAATACGTGCGCACTATCATGCTCTATCATGATGCATTACTTCGTATCGGAGCATGTAGCGTTGACTCACACTAATTACACTATATATGGAACCTTCTACTACCCCCCTCTCTCACTTCAAAGAACAGTTTGATTTTGTTCCTGAAGTTAAGAATAAAGAAACACTCACGGAGTACACACGCGCTATTGTGTGTGGCATGGGAGGATCTGCTATTAGCGTATCACTTCTTAAACTTCTTTTTCCAGAACTACCACTTTCACTTCATAACTCTTATGGGCTACCACCTCTCTTTGACAAAGAGACTACCCTTCTTATTATCAACTCATACTCGGGGAATACCGAAGAAGCACTTGATACCTTCGAGCAAGGTAAAAAAATTGGCGCGAACATGGTAGTACTTAGTCTTGGAGGAACTCTCATAAAAAATGCACACAATGCTGGTGGAGCGTATATTATTCTTCCAGAATCATCCCTTGAACCACGTTTCTCTATTGGACACCAAATGGTAGGACTTCTCACACTGCTTAACAAAGAAGAAAAAATACAAATACTTAAGGAAAAAATAGATCTTCTTGATTTTGAAAAAGTGGACAGAGACGGCAAAGAGCTTGCAGAAAAATATAATGGGAAGTTCCCTATTATCTACGCCTCCACAAATCTCTACCCTGTAGCCTATCTCATTAAAGCAGTGATTAACGAAGGTGCAAAGGTACCCTCATTTGTAAATATCATTCCAGAAGCTAATCATAATGAGCTACAAAGTTTTGTTACTGATGACACACATACTTCTTCCGAACACTTTGCATTCCTCTTACTCACTTCAGCATTTGATCATGTACGGATTCTTAAACGATTTACTATTATGGAATCTATGTATCAAGAAAAAGGATTTACTCTAACAACCCTGCGCACTGACCACACAGATATTCTCAAAATCTTTGAACTCATTCTCACAGGATATTATATGGCAACCTACATGGCTATTGCTAAAAATGTTGACCCGTATACAACCCCTTTTATCGCAGAGTTTAAAAAGCGATTAACCTCATAATTATATGTATATACTTATCGACATCGGAGGAACCAAGACCCGCATCACATTAACTGAACATCGTGAGGCATTTCTTCCGCCTGTTATCTTCGAGACCCCGCAGGACTTTGGAGAATGGACTGTAGCGCTTAAAGAAGCAACGAAACCATTTCATAATGGAAGAAAAATATCTGGTGTTATCGCAGGTGTACCAGGCACCTTTACTCATGATGGGTATATCAAAAAAACTCCTAACCTTCCTCTTTGGGTAAATATCCCACTACGTGAGACTCTAGGAGAAGTATTCTCCTGTGATATAATCCTAGAGAATGATGCGGCGCTTGTTGGGCTAGGTGAGGCAGTATACGGTGCAGGGAAAGGTCACGCCATAGTTGCATATGTGACCATTAGTACTGGAGTTGGTGGTGTGCGTATTGTAGACGGGAAGATTGATCGCAGTACATTTGGTTTCGAAATTGGACACACCATCATCGACCGACATCATGATGTGGAGAGTCTTATTAGTGGTGGAGCACTCGAAAGAAAATTCGGTAAGCCATCCCATGAAGTACATGATGTAGCGCTTTGGGAAAAAATAAACCACTACGCAGGAGTATTTGGTGCCAATACTATTATGTACTGGTCTCCATCCATTATCGTCTATGGCGGCCCTGTGATGAATGACCTTCATATCGAAGTAATTGAAAAAGAAGCTAAAGCACTCCTATCAATGTACGAGACAACTCCGATATTTATCCGTGGCACTTTACAAGACTTCGGAGGTCTCTACGGTGCCCTCGCTCGCTCAAAAGAGCTTTAAATTTTCACAATCACAAACCCTTCCTTCTTTATTTTTTAAAAAAGCAAAACCGCTAAGCAGTTTCGCGTAGCGGTTATAGTTTAAAGA
Organism: Minisyncoccota bacterium; assembly: GCA_043781255.1. Lineage (GTDB taxonomy): Bacteria > Patescibacteriota > Minisyncoccia > Phycocordibacterales > UBA5272 > UBA11704. Next base: position 2,931 of record JAYWBQ010000038.1, read on the forward strand.
TAATGATGACAGCTGCAATATAACAACGGTCAGACTCATTTTCCAGATAGCATCTATTATAATATTGAATAGTTTTTTCACCTTTCATCTTATCTACATATGGCGCTAGATAACTTTTCAGCTTAGCACCATCACCTGTTTTCAGGATTGCAAAAAACTCTTTTGGTACAGACTTGGTTTCGTACAGACCATTTCTATAAAGAAGACTCAAGCGAGCAGTCAATGCATCAAGTTCATCATTTTTTTTAAATTGACGAACAAAAGGAATCTTGCGCTTCATAGCCCAGTAGGGCTTTTTAACCAGATACCAATATGGCATTTTTATGACGTAGTACCAAAAGTCCCACAGAAAAAAACGAATAGATTTCATGATATCTCCAAAAGAACATAAATATATTATATCATATTTTCGTATAAAAGTCAATGTAACTACGCAAATTTTGTATTTGTATTAAAGCTAAGAGCTACCAGCTAAAAGCTAATGGCTATCTATATGACTCCATGCGTACTCTTTGTTACCATACACTTTTTTACCTGGGTTGAGAATATTTTGTGGATCAAATATATTTTTCGTCTTTTCAAAAAGACTCATAATTTCTGGTGAAAACATTTTTGGTAAATATGCGGTACGAAGAAGCCCGTCGTTGTGTTCACCTGACATAGAACCTCTGTACTGAAATACAAGCGTATATACTTCATCCATAAGCTGATGAAGGACATCAACTATCCCCTCTTTATGAATATCAATAAGTGGAATAATATGGAAATTCGCATCCCCCATATGTCCTGCCACCGTATATACAAGGTCTTTATACTTCTCTTGTTTAAAAATAACATCAAGCTTCGGTAAAAATTCTGGGAGATCGAGTGGGTGAACAACGATGTCATCAATAGTAGGAGCAGTACGCATTCCCTGAAGTTTCTTACGAAGAAGATTGAAACTCTCTCGACGAAATGTCCAGTATTTTTTGGCTTGCCATTCTTTATGTGTGCGCTTCATTGGAAGGTTAAATGACTTCATATCATCGTACGCAGCTTGTACCTGTGCATCAACGTCTAGTTCAGTATCTCCAGTAAACTCTGCCATCAAAATAATCTTTGGAACACCTCTTGTTAATACCATCCAAAATTCTGGTAAGAATTGAATTCCAAGTGTGAACATATTTCCTCCCATACGAAGTGCAATATCCTTAAAGAATTTAATTGCAATTTTAAATGTATTATCATCATATGACTCTATCGTTTCTGGTTTATGGTTAAGCATCTTAATGATTATTTCACCAAGATGGACAGTAGACGGAACAAACATAATCAACATACGAGAGTGAAGGCGGGGTTTCACTCCAGTTAAAGTTGCAGAGGTAACAGCAGCAAGAGTCCCCTGACTACCTACAACCAGCTTCGAAAGGTCAAAAACTCCTGTTTCTCTGTTATACACATTCCAAAGATAGTACCCTGAGGAATTTTTTGAAACTGTGGGTTTAGCATTCATGATTTTCTCATAGTTATCATTAATGAGCACAAACATTTCTTTGTGTATTCTTCCACCCTCAGAAGGTTCCTCTAGTTTAATTTCAAGATCACTTCCTGAAAAACCATGAAGCATGTCACGTTTCCCATTTGCATAAACGACATCAAGTGATTGTACGTAATTCTCGGTCTTACCATAAGTGAGTGTTTTTTCCCCACCAGAATTATTTGAAACAATTCCCCCTATAGCAGCAAGCTCGCGAGATGCCGGATAGCTTGGCATCAGCCAACCAGCTTCAAGTGTTCTTTTTTCAAAATCACGGTAATATACTCCCGGCTCAGCTGTCGCAGAAAATTCTGTCACATCACTTATCAGATTCATATACTTAGTTGTATCTAAAACGATTGAATATGAAAGAGATCCTCCGGTCATACACGTTCCTGCAGAACGTACAGAAACCGCGATATCAAAGCCTGCTTGTTTTTTCTCACTCACGTATTCAAAAATGTGACTGACATCGAGTGCAGTTTTTGGGTACACAACAATTTCTGGCTTAATATAGAAAAGACTTGTATCTCGCGCTACACGCTCTCTATCTTCTTCGTTAAGTGTTACATCTCCCTTAATTTTTGCTTGTAATTCTTTCGCAATGTCTTGATAATTAGGTGTACTCATATGTAAAAAGTATAACATATGGGTAGACCGTAGCTTGCAGACTTTAGACTGTAGCTTTTTAAATACTAGATGATACGAAACAGGACACCTTCGGTGCCTGTTTCGTATCTAAAAGCTACAGCCTACAGTCTACAGTCTGCTTACTCCGTTGCCTCTTCCAGCTTCTGTTCAATTTCTTTTTCAGTAATTTGAAGACGCTTCTTAAACTTTTTAAGGATTGTTGTTTCTTCTTTTGTGAGTTCACGCTTTCGCTCTGCTTTTACAAGAACATCGTGGAATTCTTCAGTATCTTGACGAAGTGCTTTTACATTCACATGAAGTGTATCTTCCACTTCTTGTAAATTACGCCTCACTCGCCTTCTAAAACGTGCAAACTGAACGAGTGCGTACCATAATGTTCCACACACCATAAGTGTTGCAATAATAATTATTAAAATAACTGAAAGCCAATTCATTACAAAGATACCAAAACGTACCAGCATCATTCGTTCAACAATAATAACCCTATTTTCGGTATAATCACTTACTGAACCTCGTACATCAAGCACTCTTACTTTCATTTCGTACACATTGGAGGCGAGTGTATTGTCCCAAATTAACGTAAAAACCCCAACATCATTGGATAACACTTTTCTTGTAAGAACATTACCGTCTCCATCAGTTAACATGACCTCAACGGTAGCTTGTGGGTATGTAGCACCGACGACTTTAAAAGTAGTGTCGAAATCTACTTTTTTAGTGTACTCGGTAATTACTGGTGGGTTAATTGTCTGAATCGTATAATCAAGCGAAACAGTACTACTATTTCCTGCATTATCTACTGCGTTAATAACGACAGTATGATTACCAGAATTTTGTTTTGGAAGATGGTAGAGATTAGAAGAATCAATCGGGAATTCGATTGGTTGCCCATTATCAATACTCATGGTTATTAAATGTAATCCAGATAAAGAATCCTCTGCAAGAATAGAAACAGCAGGAGTCTGATTAGTCGTCACAGAGCTATCAGGGAATGATGCTTTCAAAGTTTCTGGCGCTTGTGTGTCTATTTGGAATTTATATCGAGAGACAGCGCCCCAGCCACTCGCATTCTTAAACTGTACTGCCATATACATAACACCATCAGTATCCACCGTAAACGAGCGATTATTAACCGGAGGGTCATATACTTTACTTGGGATAGAAGTCTCTTTGTCAGAATATACCGTACGCACCGCAGTTACTCCGTCTGGTAATTTCCATTCAAATGTAGCGTCTCGTCTTCCGTACCAAAGATTATTATCTGGATGTGTCACTGACGTAATGACAGGTACCACTGTTTCTTTGGTAATAGTTTCAACTTTGCCGTCAGTAATATATACAAGTGCAGCACCAGTTGTTTTTAATACATCAGTTGCATTTCCATCATTTGCAAGAACTGAACCTGACTTTACCGCAACACTAATATTTCCTTCTTGAAGGGCTTTAAATGTTACTGAGACAACCTTTCCTGTTGCTTTATTAAATCCGGGGTTAAGTGCAACACCTTCTAGTGTAAGAGTGCCTTTTTCATTTGAAAATGTCGGCTCTTCTGCCCACAGTGACATGAATGAGCCCGCTTTTGAAATTGATACAACAGAGAGACTATCTGCAGGAAATGTAACAAGTGCAGACACGGCATTGATTGCATCAATATTATTATTAACAACCACATCAACCGTAAATGTCTTCCCAACTTTCGTGGTAACTGATGACGGGGAAATACTCAAGTTAGCAGCAAAAGCAGTATAGGTAGATGATGAAAGTGTGGTGATGATAACGGCACAAAAAAATAGTAAATGTAAAAAACTATTCCGTATCTTTTGATACTTGCTATGATTGTTGTAAAGAGGTTTTGAAGAAAAATATGACATAAAAATACACACACAAAAGCAAGAGAGCTATACCTAATAGTATACGTGACATACTTGGAATACTTTGAGAGTTTTCAACAGGTGGTAATGTGCGCAATGTATACGTATGATCTGAATACACAACTTTCACATGAATATATTTTGTTCTATCTTGAAACAAGAGCACATAGGGCATAGGTTCACTTCGCCATAAATACTCATCAACTAAAAGTGGACTGTTGCTATTTGACTCAGCGACATATATTCTATCTTGAGAATTTTTTTGTTCACGCTCATGTACCATCAAGTACCATGCATTATTATTGACAAGACTATCTCGAGTTACAAAAGCGTTCAGTGTAGGACTTTTCACTTCTTTCATTACTAACGATGTAACAGCTGTTTCGCCTGCTAGATCTGGTATCTCAACCATTGTAATCGCACTTTGTGTTACAAGTGGTGTTGCGTTAACATCAAAAGAATTTAGCCTGGTATCGTCAACCAAGAGTACACCTTTTCCTTTATTTTTTGGAATAAGTGTCACTGAAAAAATAACCCCTGGACGTGTGCCATCATAGTATGCGCTCTTTACGCCAGAGTATCCTCCTGGAAATATTCCTTCAAATGGAATGTGCGTACGATCATCGAGGTATTTTTCATCAGTAATTCTTGGCTGTTCTCCCCAGAATGAAATAATGCTACTTTCCGTTGAAATAGTTGCAAGGGTGTACAGATCCGTCGGGAAAGAAAAATTTCCTGAAATACCACTTAGTGTGTCACTCTCAGCATCTACTATAATACGAACAGTAACGGGATTTCTATTGTTAGCACTTTTTTTTGGTGTATCTATGATTATTTTTGCAGCAAATACACTTGTAAACACTGGGAATACAAGTACTGCCACTAAAAACATTTTTTTAATTAAAAAGTAGTTCATATATATTATCCGGTCCAACAATACGCAAGGATACTTAGGTCAGTGAGGTTAACTTTTTTATCGGTATTGAGGTCAACTTTTGGTGGGAAGGTAAGTCGTTTATACCAAAAGGCCATAATACTAAAATCGAGCAAGTTAACTCTCCCATCATCATTTAAGTCACAGCGTTTTCTAAAACCAGCAAGCATGAGTGTTTTTGATCGCATCTGATTTTTGTATCCGACCAGAAAAATAATCTGATCAGAAAATGGAGAAAGATCGTTTGTGAGCACTGACCGTGCTTTTGCAAAATAATCCCCAAAGTCAAGCTCTTTTGAATCAATACTATATATCCAGGACCCTTCTTTATCTGCTCTAACTCGCTGTATCACCTCATTATTATTAGCAATAGAAATTCTCACTTCAGCATCCGGTGCTGCAGTTCCTGAGAATCTTATGGGGTCGCCTTTTTTTACTTCTGTTTTATCAGTGGTAATTGTTGGTGGAATAAAAATCCCATCCACAATAGTTGCAACCGACGAGGACACAAAAATACTGAAGGTGAGTAACTTTGACTTTAATCCATTTTTATCTTCTGCTCGAATTCCAAAACTATATGTCCCTGGATTAAGGTTACGAACATGGATTTCAAAAGTTCCATTTGGATTTGCTGGAATTTCTGCCATAATTATTCCATTTTTAAGAAGAGAGATACTACTACCAGGATATGCTAAACCTTTAAAAACAGCAATATCAATTGTGTTAACTAAGTTAACTGGACCAGATGATTGGATTGGTGGCGTGTTCGGGATTTGATTTGGATTCACGAGCACTGTTGCGGAGATCGTTATATTTTCAGAGAGAGGATTTGGTGTCGGATCATCAGCACACACAAATGAAAATGATGACACGAGTGTTACAAAAAAAACACACAAATATAGTTTCGGCACTCTTAAAAAATGTCGGGTAGAAAACTTATAGAGTTGGAAGAGCTTCGGGAAGAAATTTAAACTTACAACAGAGCTACGGATCTGCTGATTCGGGAGACGTATACCTAGTACGCTAACAACAAAATAAGCTATTTCGACAATGAAGACCGCTAAGTATGTAAGTTTTATAATTATTTCTTTGCAACTGCTCGTGCTTGCTTGATGATCCATTTGTTGTAATGCTTAACAGCAGAAATAAGGAGGAGGACAAGGACAAGGACACTACCGAGAACTACGATAAGAAGTTGCCATGGAAATATGTAGAAGGTAAGAGATGAAAGAGCTGTGCCTGCATTTCCAAATGCGAGTTTCAAATTAGCGGAATACATACCCATGGCAAAATGGTCTTTCTGGAATTTTACGTGATCAAAAAATGGTGCTGATACTGCTGGAGCATCAACATCCCCATAACGAACTTCAAAGCGACGTGTACTTGCAGGAAGAACATTGTCACCTTTTACTTTGTTGATATCAATGGTTGAAACCTCCATACCAACCATGTTCTTAATGGTTAGCTCTCCTTCTGGTTTCACTCTGTCATTACCTTCATTTTTAAACTTATATAAAAAATCAACAGGAAGACTTGTTAGAACTTTTTTACCTCCTTTAAGTGCAAATGAACTCAACCCACCTTGTTCTTTAACAGTTCCTGTAACTTTAAGAAAGAGAAGCATACCAACTTTTGCACCCACAGAAACTTGACCTTCACCAGCAGATGGTGGGACTGTTGAGAGGAAAATTGCGCCGAAGTGTCCACCTGAATCTGCATCTGTTGGGATTACAACGTTATAAGGGACTGTGATACGTTCTCCTTTTTTAAGAATGACTTTTTCAACTATTTTAACCCATGAAGGTAACCCATCTTTTGACACGGTAAAATTTGGCGTACCTGTTTCACCTTGTGCTTCAAAATTTTCTACAGAAGTGTAGTATGTTTGGTCAGTATCTAGTGGATTAACAAGCGTGAAGGATCCTTGAATTGTTTCACCTGGATCTCCAGTGAGCTCAGCTCGTGCAGGTGATATGGTGAGCGCTTGTGCTGTAAGAATACTGAGAGCAAATCCTGTCATTAAAAACGCACTTACTGCTCTCTTGAAAGTTTTTGATGTTGTCATAAATTGCTTAATTATAATAGTGGAACTTTACCTAGAAGTTAGCTGTTGCTACGTAAATAAGGTTTGCGGCATAGGTTCCAGCTTCTGTAATCGCTGCAATGTTAGTGACATAACGAAGAGATAGAGTTGATACTGGTGTTGATCCAGTGCCTACTGCCAAAGTTGCTGAGGTTGTTGCTGTCGCACTATAACCATATGAAGTCGAAAAAGAATAAGGGGGTGAAACAGTCACATTAGTACCACCTGATTCTGTTGCTCTAAAACCGAACTGTTCTGTTCCTGCAGTAGAAGATGCAGCAGATACCCCAATCGCATCAATTGTGTTACTAGCGTTTTGCAAAGAGGTAAGCGTTTGGCCACGAACAGAGAGTGTGAATCCTGAAGGGGCGTTTGTTCCTACGGCGAGGGTGTGAGCGATAGTTGATGTAGTGTCTCCTAGTGGATTAGTAGAAGAAGCGAACTTGGCACCAGCTGAACCAAGGGTACCGAAATAGATTGTTGATGTAGAAATAACAAACGAGAGTGATTGATTAACTGTTCCTGTCATAGCAACTGTGTCATCAGTGATAATGTTAACAGTAATTTG
>JAYWBQ010000039.1:0-3443 GCA_043781255.1 Minisyncoccota bacterium
TGCCTTTGTCTGTACTTTGCTACCCCACGGGTAGGTTTGATACACTCTTTATATGTTGAAATATAGAATTCCTTTTTCTTTGTGGGTTATCAGTGTGTATTCTCTTCTCATGGTTATGTTTGGTACCTCGTACTACGTAGTATCTGCTGCTACAAATGGTTCTCCTACTGCTCCAACAAACCTGAAGGCTGTCGCTCACACGAGTAACTCGCCACGAGTTGTTATCTCCTGGAATCAAGCGATGGATAGCGTTGGAGTGACCAGATACAACATTTACAAAAATGGCACGTTCATGGTATCTCCGTCTGGAGTAGGTGTCACCTATACCGATTTTAATGTTCTTGTGGGGCAATCCTATACCTACTCAGTTCAAGCGGGGGACGGAGACGGAAATAATGGTCCTCAGTCAGATACTGTTCTTATTATCATAAATGAAGGAGCTGTATCACAGATAACATCGCCACCTTCCCACATAGAAGACCAGGTCACTGTACCGATTGATATCCCCAAGACTACTGTCTACTCGAATGTAAATTATAATGAACAAGCAACTGCCCTAACTCCCCCAGACACAGTAGGACTTTCCTCTTTTGGTAAAGAGCTTCATATCACTTGGAAAAATCCAAAAAATAGTCAGTTTCGCACTACTCGTGTTATTAAAAAAATAGGTTCATATCCTACAAAGATAACTGAGGGGACTATTATTTGTGATGGGATAAAAGAAGAGTGTGTAGATAAGGATGTGGAGCAAAAAACTACTTATTATTATGGTGTGTATGCTGTCGATCAGTCATTTATCACCTCACAAGTAGTTACGGTGTCAGGGTCTTTAGTTAATGAAATGAAAGTAAATCTGACCTCTTCTGTTACATCAAAAATAACACACAGTACCCCCGAGGCCTTGCCTTGGGGCACGCGAGAAGTAGCTTCCACACCTACATCAGGCATTACAAATACATTCTTTTTTACAAAGACTTTGAAGCTTGGGAGTACAGATGACGATGTATTATTTCTTCAAAAATATTTAAATACTCATGGCTTTGTTATATCTATAACTGGTGGAGGGTCGAAAGGGTTTGAGACGAAACTCTTCGGTCCTGCGACAGAGAAAGCTCTTAAAGTATATCAGTGCAGTAAGAAGATTGTGTGTGAAGGTACGCCCATTTCTACTGGCTACGGAATGGTAGGAAAGACAACACGAATGTACCTTAACAAAAAAGAGTAAACACCTCCCCGAGGCAAGACCTCGGGGAGGTGTAATTGTTTAACATCCTTAATGTAATCGTCGTTCGTATCTATTGTCATAATTGATATACTGACGTACTTACAAGAGAAAGGCACCCTTCCTTACGGTTCGGTGTCTTTTTCTGTTGGAACGGGGTTTTGTTTGGGTGTCATTGAGAGGTAGACAAGTCTAAGTATTCACAAAATAGAATTTTTGTGCTAATATAGCAATATTCATCCAATCGGGCACATCAGGATTTGGACACCTGAGCATATTATTTCGTGATCTACTGACGCTTGCAAAACTTGCATTACGGAGAAATAATACTGTGGCACGAGGAAAATGCAATTATTAACCAGCCGTTAGCTTTTAGCCGTTAGTTTTTAGGAATGCGTATGCATTCCTTGCTAAAGGCTAATAGCTAAAGGCTAATAGCTATATATTATGTCAATCACCATCGAAGCTCTTAAAAAAGCTGGTCTCCAATACGGCTACTCACGTACTCGTCGTCATCCAACGGTCAAGCCTTTCATCGAAGGAAATGCTAACGGTGTTGACTTTATTAACCTTGAAAAAACAAAAGTTCAATTAGAAGAGGCGGTCATATACCTTAAAAGTATGCAGTCAGCCGGAAAGGTTATTCTCTTTGTTGGGGTTAAACCAGAAGTTCGCCAAATTATCAAGGAAGTCGCACTTTCCATAAATTCTCCTTATATATCAGAGCGTTTTATCGGAGGGACTCTTACTAACTTTCCACAAATGAAGAAGCGTATTGAGAAACTTCATGATCTTTTAAAGAAAAAAGAAACAGGAGAGCTCGCTGTGTACACAAAAAAAGAACAGCTTCTTATTCAGCGTGACATAGACCGACTGGATCGTGATTTTGGAGGTATTTCTTCACTTACCAATATTCCTCACGTTGTCGTCATCGTTGACCCACGTCATGAAATAATGTGTGTTAAAGAAGCAAAACTCCTCCACATTCCAGTGGTTGCACTTTCTAACACTGACTGTACAATAGAAGGTATAGAGTACCCGATTGTCGGTAATGATGGATCTGTTCCTGCAGTTAGGTTTGTGCTCGAAACAATCAAAGAAGCCCTGGCTATTGAAGGCTAAAGATAGTGGCTACTTGTTAGTGATTAGGGGTCAGTAAAGCTAATTAACTTGTACAAAAACTAAGCCACATCTTATAAAAGTATAATAACTTTTACAGTATTTTAATTTACTAATTACTAAAACTAGATACTAACCACTACTTATTATGGAAGCACTAAAAGAACTTCGCGAAGAAACAGGGCTCTCATTCGCACAAATTAAAAAAGCACTTGATGAGGCACAAGGAGACAAAGAAAAAGCGCGTGCTGTACTTGCAGAATATTCTGCAAGCTCCGCTTCAAAAAAAGCCGACCGTGAGATAACAGCAGGGGTAGTCTCTGCATATGTTCATGGGTCTGGTACTATCGGTGTGTTGCTCGAGCTTGGCTGTGAGACTGACTTCGTTGCAAAAAATGAAGAGTTCGTAGCGCTTGCAAAAGACCTCGCCATGCATGTATGCGCAATGTCTCCAACATCAGTAAACAATGAAGATAACGCAGGTGTTGAGACAGCACTTTTGTCACAATCATTCATAAAAAATCCTGATATGACGGTGAAGCAACGCCTTGACGGAGCTGTACAAAAATTTGGAGAAAATACCCAAGTTGTACGCTTTGTGAGATACAACATCGGATAATCAGTTAGTCCAAAAACTCTTTAAAAAAATGTTTATAGCCATTTTTGTCGCCACGGGAATGATATTCGTACTTAGTGCGGTCTTTATTTTGTTGCTACAAAATTATAGAGTGAGTAAAGGGATACTTGAAATTGATCCGCTATATAATGGCCCAAAAAATGTATCAGTAACGATGCATACCATCATCCGTTTTCTTTTGAAACAGAGTGTGTATATGCGTAAATTTTTTATGCAATATGTTTTTCATATCATGGTCAGATTTATGCATCACTTTGATATTTTTACGACGAAGATGTATGCAAAATCTCGTAACTGGTTTGTGCAAAATGCAGTTAAGAACAAAGGAACAGTCCCGCACTTTTGGGATCACTTAAAAGTATATAAGCAAGAGATGGATCAGGAGAAAGAGGATGAAGAAATCGTGAAGTAGTTTTGTGGAAAAAGTTTTTGCGAAGGTCTTGCCTTCGTAGTTGTGTGAAGGAA
>JAYWBQ010000040.1:0-3293 GCA_043781255.1 Minisyncoccota bacterium
GGTTGTACATCATGATAGAAAGTTTCTAGAGAAATGCATTGTGCAGGTGACACAGTTTCTCGGAGAGAAATTGCGCCTAGAACTTCATCCGCATAAAGTAGAAATTAGAAAAGTTAATCAAGGGATAGATTTTCTTGGGTATGTTGTACTTCCTCATGCGGTTGTTGTGCGAACGAAAACGAAGCGAAGGATAAGGAGGAAAATAAAGGAGAGGATTATTGCTTACAAGAATGAACAGATTTCTTAAAAGACTTTTAGGCCTATGATTAGTTCTTGTCTTGGTCTCTTTTCTCACGCACGTGCAAGAAATGCTGTTACTTTTTTAAACAAGATTCTTGAGAGATTAAAAAATAGAAGAGGTCTATAGTTTCCTTTATATTTTGGTCATTTTCGTGTAGTATGGGGAGACGTTATGCAGATCAGAAACTTTTCAATCATCGCTCATATTGACCATGGAAAGTCGACCCTTGCGGATCGACTTTTAGAAGTTACTTCAACAGTAGACAAGCGACATATGAAGGAGCAGGTACTAGACTCGATGGAACTTGAACGTGAGCGAGGGATAACCATCAAAATGACCCCAGTTCGTATGAACTGGAAGAATAAAAAGGGGGAGGAATATATTTTGAACCTCATTGATACTCCAGGGCACATTGATTTTTCATATGAAGTATCTCGTGCGCTGCATGCGGTAGAAGGCACACTTTTACTTGTTGATTCTACACAAGGTATCCAGGCTCAGACGTTAACGACACTTGAAATGGCAAAAAATTCTCATCTCACTATCATTCCTGTGATGACAAAGATAGATAGTCCCATTGCACGACCGGATGATGTTCGAGAAGAAATTATGGAGCTACTTGGCTGTGACTTTGAGGATATCTTGGCAGTATCAGGAAAGACTGGCGAAGGAGTAGAAAATCTTCTTGAAGAAATTGTAAAAAAAGTTCCAGCGCCTGTAAGTGAGTTCGGTGGTGCAAACTTTAGCCAAGCTCGAGCACTTATCTTTGACTTTGAATATAGTAATCACATGGGTGTTATTTTGTATGTGCGAATATTAGACGGAAGTGTAAAAGCAGGGGATACGCTTCTCTTTACACAATCAAATCACAAATTTATTATTCGTGAAGTCGGTACATTCGCACCTTCAAAAAAAGAAGCAAAAGTTGTCGGAGCAGGCGAGATTGGGTATATCGTCACAGGGATCAAAGAGCCGGGTATTGCACGAGTTGGAGATACCGTAACTACCGCCTCTCGACCACTCGCATCATTCCCAGGATATGCAGAACCTGTACCAATTGTGTTTGCATCAGTGTATCCAGAATCACAGGATGAGTTCGATGATCTTCGTAGTTCACTTGGGAAGCTTAAGCTTTCTGACTCATCACTTACCTTTGAAGAAGAGTCTTCCGGTGCGCTTGGGCGAGGATTTCGTTGTGGATTCCTTGGTATGCTTCACTTAGAAATTGTGACCGAGCGATTGAGACGCGAGTTCGATCAAGAGCTTGTCGTGACGACACCATCGATTACCTATGAAGTGACACTTAAGAATGGTGAAGTAGAAATGGTCTACACACCGATACATTTTCCTGATCATGGGCAGTACACGTCAGTGCGCGAGCCGTGGATTCTTTTGACCGTCATTACACCGCATGATTATGTGAGCCCACTTATGCAGCTTTTTCCGCCACATGAGGCTACAGTTGCAGATTTAGCCGACTGGGGGCATGACAGAGTGCGCATTAAACTTATGATGCCACTTCGTGAGCTTATGCGTAATTTTTTTAATGAAGTAAAGTCCGCCTCCTCAGGCTATGCATCTATTGTCTATGAACCACTTGAAATGAGACCTGCGGATGTGACCAGGCTCGATGTGTTTGTAGCAGAAGAACGGGTGACTGCATTTTCTCGCGTGATACCAGAGTACAGAGCGCGTGAGGAGTCAGAAGAAGTAGTGGAGAAGCTCGAGAAAATTCTTCCAACAGAAATGTTTCGTGTGAAGATTCAAGCGTATGTGCGTGGGCGCATCGTAGCATCGAGGTCTATTGCCCCGATGAAGAAAGATGTGACAGGTTATATGTACGGAGGAGACATCACACGAAAGATGAAACTCCGTGATAAGCAAAAGCGTGGTAAGGATAGAATGGAGAGAGAAGGGAAGGTGCACATATCTCATGACACGTTCCTCCGCATGATGAGACCTAAAGAATAAATGAACTATTTTTTATCAATTAAAGACTCAGATATTTTTGAGAATCCTACAGTGGAACCCTCCGAGTATAAGTTGCGGCCAACTGCCAAAGGGATTGTTCTCGATGGTGATGGTAATATAGCTCTTCTTTCGATCCGTGACCAGGTTGGCTTTCCAGGTGGAGGAGTAGAAGAAGGTGAAACTTTTGAAGAAGCTTTTATTCGTGAGTGTGACGAAGAGATAGGGTGCGCAGTTGGTATAATTTCTACTATTGGAAAAGCTAAACAATATCGAGCAAAAGATGTTAAGCAATATGAGTTTGTTTATTTTATTGCTAAGGTTATTGGAGAAAAAGGTGTACCCTCCACATCACAAGACGATGAACTTGGCATTAAGGTAATTTGGTTATCGAAAGAAAAAGCTGGAGAAATTTTAGAAAGGCAAATTAAAGATATCCCAGAAAATGAGTATGCTCGTCAGTTTAATTTTCGAACACACTTGGCAGCATTTAAAAAGTATTTAGAATTAGATATAAAGAATAATTGATATGACTCACGAAGATTATTTTAAAGAAGCTGGAAGAGTTGCAGAGAAGGCACTTTGTCTTCGTGATAAGTGTGGTGCTGTAATTGTTGTGAGCGGAGAAATTATAGGGAAGGGGTATAATGCGCCACCACAGGATGATATTGACTATCGTAAATGCACCTTGAGCTTGCAGAATCTCTGAAACCAAAATCGGACAGAACATGCTGTATGCATGCTGAATGGCGGGCGATTCTAGACGCGCTTCCAACTGGTAAGATTATTGATTCGACGCTGTACTTTGTTCGAGTTGATGATGAGGGGAATACTAAGGAATCAAACGGTGTACCATATTGTACTGTGTGTAGTCGATTGGCGTTAGATACCGGAATTGCATATTTTGGGCTTTGGACAAAAGAGGGCGCAAAAATGTTTGAGACAAAAGAATATAACGAGATATCATATCAGTTTCATAAGCAATGAAAGAGCGACCCGAGGGGCCGCTCTTTTATGTTCAGCGAAAGTACGCGTTTGTGCCGCCACTTTCTGCGATTACTGGAAGAGTGCGACGAGAGTGAAA
>JAYWBQ010000041.1:0-3272 GCA_043781255.1 Minisyncoccota bacterium
AAACGAAGTCTCGCGTCGAAAGCCTGGTGGCTGTTCGACATCTTCGCAAACGAAGTCTCGCGTCGAAAGCCTGGTGGCTGTTCGACATCTTCGCGGCCGAGCCGTCTCGAGCTAAAGTCTGTCGTATTGTATACTGTAGGTATGACCTATACGCTCATTCCACTTGGTAACCCTGGCACTAAGTATGCCAATACTCGTCACAATGTTGCGCGAGTTTTACTTTCGATGATTAAAGATGATGTGATGAAAATAGTATCCCTTGAAATTATGGTTCCAAGCACCTTCATGAACGAAAGTGGAAAAGCGGTACTCGAATATCTTAACTACCACGAAGGACGAGATATTGTTGTGATGTATGATGACAAAGATTTACCATACGGCACATTTCGTATTTCCTATGATAGGGGAGATGGGGGGCATAACGGGGTCAAGAGCATTATTCAAGCTTTACAAAAAAAAGATTTTATTCGTATCCGTATTGGAATTGCACAGCCTGAAGTAGAGGGCAATATACTAATGAAACCTCCACACGGGGAGGCTGTACAAGGGTATGTGATGGGGAATATTAATGAACAGGAAGAAGAGCATCTTCGTACCATCGCTGCTCGTGTACTTGGTGCGATCAAGGCAATCACCGAATCAGGTTACCAAAAGGCAATGGAGGTGTATAATGGGATGTAATAATTAATTTTTTATATATTTTATGGCATTTCAAAGAGCTCCCCGACCAGAAGTAAAAGTAGTAGATGGTCCACAAATACAGAAACAAAATATTCAAAATCTTTTAAGTGCTATCTCATTTGATAAAACGATTAATCGTCATGAAACTATTTATCCATATATTCCTCTCTATAAACAAGAGGGAATAGATATTGAGAAGTATTACAGTGAGCATGCTGGGACGTCTGGTAGAGAAGTTGTTAAAGATAATTTTGTGCATAACAAAGAACATGGAGTGTCTGCACAACTTATGGAGTCACTACTCCTTTTGGCTAACAAAGAAGGAAGGCTTGGAGAGTATCTAAAAGTAAAAGTTACAAAGACATCTAAACAAGATGATCAAGGTAATTCTTTTATCGATCTTATTCTTGAGATAGAAAATACTTGGGTGGGAAGTAATGACCCTAATGCACCGAAAGATGTTCTGTCTAAGATGACATTTTTAGTTGATGTAACAACTGCTACAGAAGGGGAGATGTTTGAGAAAAAAATGGGAAGTCTTCGAGATAAGTTTCTTCTTTATGGAGAGAAGGCTAACGTAAAGTGTTATCAAAGTAAAAATGGAACTCTTGGTTTAGAGAGACCAAAACTGCTTGTGGCTAAAGAAGGGGACTATATTCAAAAGGTTGGGGCTCTGCTTGGAGATTGTGTTATGCAGTTGGCAGGAGATGCTTTTTCTATTAATAAACCAGAAGCTTTTGATAGAGAATATAGAAAATACTTCCAAGATTTTGTTGAGTCGCTTGGTAAAAACGCAGAACAAAATATTCAATACATTGAATCACTTTCACATGATAATTCTAAACGAGTATTACTTCAGAGTGAATATAAAAAAATAATCGCGTTTGTCGAAGCATACAAAAAGACCCCAGTAACAAAGAAGCGAAACGCTTAGCTTGTGTTAGAGGGGTCGTAGCCACAGAGGACAAAGAGGGCTTTTTCATTTGACTTTGCCTTCACTGGATCAGTTGCCTTAAGTTTGTTGGCTGTTCTGAAGTCAGTGATCACAAATCCGATACTGACGCCAGAGAAGAATTTTGCTTGCTGTTCTTTTTCTAGCTTTGCGACAGCTTTAATTTGCTCTTCAGTCAGTCCTTCGATGTCCAGTCCTTCGATCAAAGATGTCATAAAATACCTTATGTAAGGAACGGATTTTTACTATATCATGGATTAAACAATATGTCAAATATTGTTTAGATGCAAAAGAGCCGCGCTTGTCCAAGACATGATTCTGCTGAATCAGCGCGGTTCTTTTGTGTTTCAGCTACAGTCTACTAGCTAAGGTCTAAAGTCTATCTACGCCACCTTCTTCACTTCCCCGTAGGTAAGTGTCATCCTCTCTTCGTTCGCATCAAAGAGGGTAATTGAGAAGTTGTAACTCTTTCCTAGTGAAAGTGTGTTTCGTAGTTTTGCTTCATCTCCGAAGTCAGATACGTGTACAAGTCCTGCCACACCTTCCTCGATAGATACTAAGGCACCATGTTTGTTGAATTTAATAACAACCCCCGCAACATCATCTCCTTTCTTGTACTTCTTTGCAGCTTCTTTCCACGGGTTTTCCTTAAGAGCTTTAAGTGAAAGTGAAATCTTGTTATCTTTCACTTCAATAATCTTAGCCTTTACCTTATCTCCGACACGAGCATGAGCTTTTGTGTCTTCTACAAGACCCCAGTCAATTTCACTCTTATGAACAAGTCCTTCAACGCCGTCTGCAAGCTTGATAAAGATACCAAATTCTACAACGCCAGTAACTGTTCCTTCAACTTCATCTCCCACTGCGTATGTTCCAAGAGCAACTTCTTTGTTTTCCTTAGAAGAGCCACCGTCTTTTTCTGAAAAAATAAGCTTTCCTTCTTTTGGAATTGCAGAGATGATAGAAACAGAAATACGCTTTCCGATAAGCTTCTTAAGTTCACGAAGAATCTTATCCTTATCTCCATCTTCGATGCGTGGGTAGTTACTTTCCTTGAGCTGGGAGGCTGGGAGGAATCCTGCCATACCTTGCCATTCGATGATAAGTCCACCTTTGTTAGCATCCTTGACCACGAGGTCCATACTACGCTTGTCTTTGATTGCAAGTTCCGCATCATTCCACATAAGCGCTTGACGAGCTTCCTTAAGAGAAAGTTCGACATAACCATTCTTGTTTTCACGAAGGACAATCTTTGCAGAGATAGTGTCTCCAATGTTGATACGCTTGATAACATCACGCGCATTCATGAACTCAGCTCCGTAAATGATACCGGTACCAGCAGTGCCTAGGTCTACATAGAGAGCTGCTTTCTCGATAGCAATAACTGTACCTTCAACAATGTCCTCATCTTTGAGGGTTGTTGTTGTGTTTTCGATAATTTGATCAATAGTCATAAAAAATAATTGCCCACACACAGGTGGGCATTGCCTCACCGGTCTGGTGTTCACGGCTCACCTCTACTAAATGAGAGGGTCTTGCGCATGAGGTTAAATCAGACAAACGGTTTTCTTGTTAAAGAATAGATAGAATACTACCGCAAAAAGAGGGGAAAGGCAAGTTTTTTGGTTTGTAGTTTATG
>JAYWBQ010000042.1:0-9734 GCA_043781255.1 Minisyncoccota bacterium
TGTTCAAGGGCGGTCGCATAGCGACCGCCCTTTTTTTTATTAATACTCAACTGTTGATATTAGAACCTACACTTAACCCAAGGTGTAAATCTACTGGTAAGGGCCTCTCCGAGGCAAGACCTAAGGTGATAGAAAATGTCTTTTATAAATATATAGAACTCAACCATAAAAAAAGCCCCTTGCATTCTAGGTGCGAAATAAATTTCACACACAGGATGCAAGGGGCTTTCGAGCAAAAATAATCTACATAAGTTTCACAACTCAAAAGAATTATTTGATAAAAAGAACTTAGATTAACAAAGACAAGATACTTTGCTAATTAAAGAGAAACAAACTTCATGCAAATCTATTGGAGATTTGTCATTTGGTGCAGGCCGTAATAGTTATATGTGGACCTGCGATTGGAAAGAACTTTGTGGTAGATGGTGTGCGCAAACTTGATATCCCGATTAACGCACGGGTGAGCGTTTTTGGTCACGTCCTCTACCCTGTCCTTAATAATACTACAATGTCTTTTATATGCAAGTAGGCACCTGTGGATAACTTGTCTTTTACAAAAAGATACGTTATCCGTGTCTTTTAAAAAAGAGAATCCCTACAAAAGTTGTCTTTTGCTTTGTGTTGCAATGTCTTTTTGCATCACGTAGGCTAGCTACTATATGCGATTACATCGCTTTTATGTATCACAACCCCTTGGTGAAGAAGTTGTACTAGAAGATAGTTTGATAATTAAACAGTGGTTAAAAGTTTTCAGATATAAACTTGGTGATTTTGTTATCCTCTTTAATGGAGATGGGTACGACTATACGTACACACTTACAAAAGCTTCTCCTGCCATATGTGTACTGACTCTTTCAGAAAAAAGAGAAGTGCTTCTACCAATTCGTGCAAGCTTTCTTTTCTTCTCTGTTATTAAAAAAGATCTTTTTGAACTTGTTGTTGAAAAAGCTACCGAATGTGGAATAACTGATGTTGTGCCACTTATCACAGAACATACTGAGAAGAAAAATCTTAATACTGAGAGACTTACTACTATCATTAAAGAAGCCACCGAGCAGTGCGGGCGAAATGATCTTCTTACATTACATGACTCGCTAACTTTTAATGACTCATTCTCATTTCTTGAGTCAAGGAATATTTCACCAAAAAATACTTATATTACAACGCTTTCTGGAAACCCTCTGTTAGAAGTTTTAACAAAAAGAATTTCTTCACAAGAAAAAGAATCTACTGAATCTATTGCTTTTTTTGTCGGACCAGAAGGTGGGTGGTCACCAGGGGAAGAAAAAATTATGCAAAAGAAAATTTTTACCCCAATTTCTTTAGGAAAAACTGTGCTTCGTGCAGAAACAGCCGGGATATACTGTGCATTACTTTCATCAATTCTCTAGCAATGTGATATATACTTAAATACATTATGAACAAACAAAGTAACTCATGGGGTGAACAACCAACTGCACTAGACATTGATCTTGATAAGCTGGGTGATTCTGAAAAAATAAATAAACCCGAAAAAGCATTAGATGGTAACAATCTTACGAAGAAATATCACACTATTTCAGTTTCTGATATCAAAATGATTCCTGGAGAAAGAGAGCCTGAGTTAGAAAAACTTAAGCAGGCCCAAAAAGATGTCTATGAAACAACTTCTATCGAAGGATTAAGTAAAGAGGGGCGTAGAGAAAATCTTAATACATTTTTAGATACACTACTACCATATTCAGAAATAATTCTTCAGCCTAAATTAGGTGAAAATGCTGAAAAACGAGAAACAATCTCAGGAGAACAAATTAAAGATAGGGTACTTACATACATAGATAGGTCACCCTCTGCTCCGTCTCTTCAAGATAATCTTTTGCCTATTTTTAATATTATAGGTCTGCCTGATTTTGAATTTCAACTAGAGATACTTATTCTTGAAACTCTTAAAACTATAATCATTCCAATTGAAGCAGTCAGCCTAGCTTCTAAGGTTCCAGATGCAGATAATGATGTAGATAATAAAGTACAGCCATTTAAAGATCCTTTGCACGTACAATGGGTACAGCAAGAAACTGAAAAAAAACTTAATAAACAACCTAATCCTGTCATGAGACCTTTCGTGAGACCTTCATTAGGGACACAACTTAGAAGATTTTTTGGTTTGAATGCATCTAATGTTGGAAAACCAGATCAGATTAAAACGATATTTGACAAAAATTTAAAAAAAATAAACCTAAAAAATCTTCCAGTACTTCGCGATGTTGTGGACGAGACTACTCCGAGTAACTCAATCTACAAAGCAGTTTCTCAGCCTCGACCTGATGATGATCTTGATGAACCCCAGACACTCAGGGGAAATTTACAAGAAAAAATTGGTAATTGGAAAGAGAGGCTTGGAAAAGTTACCAAAACAACAAAAAATAAGCTTGAGACTACTCTAGATAAAATGGGACCAGAAGGGAAGAAACTTGTTTCAATGTTTACAAAAGGTTCAGAGTATCTTAATAGTAAAGTTGACAAGAAGACTAAGTTTTTTGCTGCTGCTGGACTACTCTCAGCTGGAGCTATGGCAGCGTACGCCACACCTGTGGTACTTGCAAGTATTGCCGGAGTAGGGCTTAGTATGCGGATTATTTCTGCTGCTGGAGTATACACATTCGCACGCAAAGAACTTGATAAAAAATATGAGGAATGGGAAAAGGATGGAAAAAAGAAAAGTGCTCTTACTATAGTGGGCATGGAAGCTGGGGCAGTTGGCTTTGCACTCTTTAGTGGAGAAGTTATCGGAACTCTTTTCCAAGGAATTGCAGAAATGTCTGTAGTTCAAGAGACCCTGACAAGCATTAAAAATGTTGCGAATATCGACAGTCTGGCAGAGTACTGGAAAGGAGTCTTTAGTGATAATGTTCCAGCTCCTACATCAGTCAGTACCCCATCTGCAGAATCGACACCGACCATTTTAGCTACAGCACCGGAAGCATCTACTTCTGGAGGAGACGTTTCAAAAACATCACCTCTTGAAAGTCAGACAACTCCTACTAACCCTGATCTCGAACACACAGTTAAAAAGGGAGATACTAGATGGTCACTCCTTCGTAAAGACCTTGAGATACTACAACCTGAGGGATTTGAAAACCTATCTCAAGGTGGAAAAGAGAGATTGATACGTGAGATATTAGATGATATTACTGATCCTCCTGGAAATATCGATAAAATTCTACCTATTCATCCTGGTGACAAAATTAGCCATAATGGCATTGACTTTGCAGCACATATCGCTAAGATCTTAAAGAAATAATATTTTATGAACTACACAACTTTTATTGAAGGACTAGAAGATATGTTACAAATTTCTGAACTTCCAGAAGATGCTCGCGCAGAAATTATTACCACATTAAGTGAGAACATTCTTACTCGCACAAATCTTACAATTGCTTCAATGCTTACTGAAGAGGAAGCAAGGGGGGTGAATGAGTTGCTTGCGACAGGAAAACTTGAGGAAGTGATGAATTTACTTTCCGATAAGCACCCAGAGCTTGAAGATACCGTAGTAGCAATCAGTAACGAAGTGGTGAATGAATTTTTGGGAGAGGAAAAGTAATACGAGAAGAGGTGTTGCTTTAAAAGTCGAGAACCGTACGGTTCTCGACTTTTAAAATTTGACAGAACTTACACATTTGACAATCCTTTCGAATTAGTAAAACTGCACCCAAGATGGGAATTACTAAATTCATGTCTTGGACTGAGTGTGTAATACCATTCCTAACAAACCACTCAACATATTTGCCTTAATTTACCTCATAAAAAATAGTGTTTTTGTGTAGACAATCTGTAAAGGTTAATTAGAAATGGTATAAGTTCTCTTATAAATAAGAACAAAAAAAACTTTTATACTATTCCTGAACGGCCATTCAAATATGATGTGGTACACTGAAAATAACCCGAAAGGGTCTAATAACTCTTTTACATAATTAGCATGAAAATAAATTACGCTCTCATCTCACGTTCCCTTATCGCTCTCTTGTTTGTTGTTGCTGGAATTCAAAAAATAATGAACTTTTCAACTACAACCCAGTCTATTGCATCTCTTGATATTCCACTCGCAACTCTTGTAACTCTTCTTGTTATTATTATTGAAATTCCTGTTGCACTTGCTTTTGCATGGGGGTACAGAACATGTATCTCAGGACTTATCCTTGTTGCCTTTACTGCTATTGTAACTGTTGTGGTGCACGGACATATCAGTCAGGGAATGAACCTTGTGATGGCCCTCAAAAATATCGCAATCATTGGAGGTATACTAGGCTTTGTGTCTATGTGTAACTGTGGAAAGTGTCCTGTGAGTATTTGTGGGGCGTGTAAAAATGGAAAGTGTGAAACTCATAGTAAATAGTTAGAAAAACTATATTCTGTAATACAAAAGCGAACCCTTACGGGTTCGCTTTTGTATAATTAATGTACCAACTCCTAAAACTGTTCTGGTTCTTTATATTCATCACTCAGCTTCTTCCAGAGAAAACCAAAGAGAAGATTTTTAGAGAAATAATACAAGCTACTTAATATAAAATAATATACACTGTACCCATGTACAAAGAAATACTCGACACAATTAAAGAACTTGGGGACCATCTTCCAGCACTTGCAGGAGAGACTAATGATCTTGGTTTAAAGAAAACTGTGGTCACAGAGTGGGATATTAAAATAGAAAAAGAACTCACAGAATTAATAAAAACATTTCCTGGCGAGCATACTATTTTCGCTGAAGAAATAAGCAATACTTTTACTGATGCTGAAAATGTCTGGATCATGGACCCAATTAGTAATACATTTAATTTTGTACATGGGTTACCACACTACTCGATAGTGTTGAGTCACGTTCATAAAGGAAAAGTTATTTTTGGCGTTGTGTATGACCCTAGCACCCAAGAACTTTTTACTGCAGAAAAAGGAAAGGGTGCATACCTTAATGGTAAACAAATAAAGGTGTCTAACAGAATTGATAAACTAGTCACGTTAATGGGTCCACATTTAAACCCCGGCAACTCGTATCGACTAAATATTCTTAAAATACTTGGATCATTGTCTAGCTTTAGCACAGTGAGAACCTTTGGCTCAGTAGGGATACATTATGCGTACGTTGCATGCGGAAGAGTGGACATCGCGATAACCAAAAATTCTGATGTATTCCCCGAGTTTGCAGGAAAGTTACTTGTTGAAGAAGCAGGTGGCACATTTACAGATTTTAATAACCAAAGCCTTAATCTTACTTCTAAAAGCATTCTAGCCACAAATGGTAAAATCCATGCACGAGTTTTGGGGGAGATACAGAAGAGTTTAGGTTAAGGCAAGTAACCATAACAAAAAGCGAACCCCTAGGGGTTCGCTTTTTGTATTTATTTTGCATTTTTATTTCTTACGGAAGAAACGAATACGTCAGCCGAGTCATAAATTGGATGAAATGCGAAGTTGTTTTTGTAAAAATATGGTGAAACGTACTAAGGTGTACGTTGAGACATATTTTTACAAAAACAACGAGCAGGTCGCCAAATTATGCCTCGGTGCTTTCTAGGAACTTTAATACTTTGTCATTAGTGAGTGCTTGGTAAAGGTAGGCTTTTGCCCGCTCCTCATCCGCATCTTGTACTGTCGCAAGCACTCGCACAAGCTCCACCTCCACTTCTTCCTCAGTGGCACCCAGCTTCTCAGCGAGCGCAATCTTGTGAAGGATAAGCTGACTCATCGCACGCTTGTGTGCATCATTCTTCCAGTCAGCTTTGATTTCTTCTTCACTTTTTTTTGTATGCGTAAGATATTCTTCCCATGTTCCTCCGAAGCGAGTGATGTCTTGCTTCATCTGGTGAAGCATCGTATTTAATTCACTTTCGATCATCACTTGTGGGAGCTCAGTCTTGGTTTCTGCAATCAGCTTTTCCATGATTGCACTACGACGCTTTTCACGAAGCTTTTGTTCTTTTTCAAGCTTAATATTTTCACCAACTTTTGTTTTAAGGTCAACAAGGTTTTTAAAACTATCTCCGAAGCTCTGAGCGAACTCATCATTTAATTCTGGAAGTGCAATTTCAGCTTTTACTTCTCCTTCTTTTAGTTCAGCCTGGTCGTGATCTTTGTGGTCATGACCCTCATGATCATGAGGATAATCATGGTTATGTTTATTTGTACGCCCTTTACGTAGCTCTTCTAGAACATCTTCGATATCCTTGTCAGTCACTTCTACTTTCTCGCCATCTTTTACTGCTTCTTCTGCAATCTTCTTATACTTTGGAAGTACAACTTCAGGAAGCACAGGAACAACTATAGTGAGTTCAAGCGGATTTCCTTTTGCGATCTTAGTGATGGTCACTTGTGGGTCAGAAATAGGGGAGACTTTATACTCTTCAACAGCTTTCACATATGCAGCACGGAGTACGAGGTTCGCCATCTCTTCTAAAATAATCATGTCACCATATTTCTTTATGATAAGATTTTCTGGTGCATTTCCTTTTCGAAAACCGTCAACTTCAACCACTTGCTGGATAGCGGTGAGGCCTTTTGCGTGATACGTTTCAAACTCGTCTACATCAACAATAACTTTAAATTCTACCTCTGATTTTGGGAGGTCTTTTTTTTCAATTTTCATACGATAGACAGCTGGTAGCTTGTAGCTAGTAGTCTTTAGCAAAATGCTAAAAGCAATAGCAAAAACTATTTAATTAATTTTTATTAAATTCTTTCTTATAAAGAGCGATACTTTCGGTGATGACCTCCATTGCAGCTTTTGCGTCACGAATAGTTGGAATAGTTACCTCCTTGTTCTGGATCTGCTTGTAGGTCTCAAAGAAATGTTTTATTTCTTCAATAGTGTGAGGGTTCACGTCACGTAAATCTTTGATGTCATTAAAACGAGGATCCTTAACAGGGACAGCTAGAATCTTAGCATCACTTTCTCCGTCGTCAATCATATCAAAGACACCAACTGGGCGAGCTGTAAGAAGAAGACCTGGCACGAGCGGATGTGTTGTGAGGAGCACGACATCAAGTGGATCTCCGTCATGCCAATGAGTCTGCGGAACAAACCCATAGTCAAATGGATAATCTTGTGAAGTATACATAACACGGTCGAGCATGATAAGACCTGTTTCTTTATCGAGTTCATACTTATTCTTTGAACCTTTATTAATTTCCACAATAACATTAATTTCATTTGGAATCTTTTTCCCTGGCGTAATATCGTGGAGTAAATTCATAGATGGTTTATAGCCGAATTAGTAAATTCGTATCTTAGATATACATTAATAACAGTTAATAGTTTACCAAATTACTTTGCTTCCTTAACAGGAGAGCCCACTGATTCAACAACTATTTCCCCTTCTGAAGTTACGTCTGTAACTTCAGAAGTAACAATAACTTCTTCCTCAACAACATTTTCTACTTCAGAATTCTTTGGAGCATCAACTTCTGTAACATTAAGAGCTTCGAGTACTTCAGTTACCTCTTCAGTAAGAGTTTCATCGGCTACACCATTCTCAATTGTGAGAACTCCAGCTTCATCAGCCTCCGCAATCATTTCACCACCTGAGACAATATCAATCTTCCATCCAGTAAGCTTTGCAGCAAGACGAACATTCTGCCCACCTTTTCCGATAGCGAGAGACTGTTCTTCAGGGGCAACGGTTACTACCGCTTTCTTTTCACCTTCGTTAAGTTCAATTGAAATAGCTTTTGCAGGGGAGAGTGCTGTTGCAATGAAACGACGTGCGTCTGCTGACCATTCGATCACGTCTATCTTTTCCCCTGAAAGTTCTTCGGTGATAGCAGATACTCGTACACCCCGCTGACCCACACACGCTCCTATCGGATCAACTCGTTCATCGTTACTTTTCACAGCAATCTTAGAGCGACTACCTGGTTCACGAGCAACTGCTACGATTTCTACAACACCTTGTGCGATTTCTTGACTTTCATTTTTAAAGAGTTCAATTAAGAATTTTGGATGTGATCGTGAGAGACGAATAGAGAGTCCCCGGAATCCTTCTTCGATAGAAAAAAGATACGCGCGTACTCGCTCTCCAGGACGAAGCCGCTCTGACTGAATTTGTTCTTCAAAAGGAAGGATCGCTGTTGTTCGTCCAAGGTCGATAAATGCTGTTGAGCGTTCGATACGTTGCACAATTCCTGAAACGATTGTGTTTTCTTTATCAGTAAATTCTCCAACAATACTTTCACGCTCTGCTTCACGGAGCTTTTGTACAATTACCTGCTTTGCAGTCTGAGCTGCAATGCGTCCGAAGTCTTCTTGATTATCTAATGGGAACACAATCTCTTCGTCGAGTTCAGCATTTTTCTTTAAAAGCTTTGCTGTTGAAAGTAGAATATGACGCTCCTCATTATAACGAGGGAGGAGTCCTTCTACCACTTCTTCTGGCTGATACGCTTGATGATATGCTCCTTGTGGAATTACTTCTTCAACTTCTCCTTCTATAGGCATACGCACAGTCGACTCATCAACAACGATTTTTACTTGTTCGAAATTTGTTTCTCCTGTTTCAAAGTTAATCTGGCAGCGCACAATTTGTCCGCGCTTTCCGTATTCTTTTTGATACGCTGCAGCGAGAGATTTCTCGACCGCGTCTACGACTTTTTCATGAGAAATTTTCTTCTCTTGTTCGAGTTGCTCGAGAGCAACTTTTAGGGCTTTGATGTCTAACATAATGGGAAAGCTAGTAGCTTGTAGCCAGTAGCTTTTAGCTAATACAAAATTCTTTATATATTTCTAAAACTACTAACTTTTTGCTATTAAATAAATTAAATTTTCAATAAAAATGGCCGGCACTGAACTTAACAGGCCGACTCACAAAGTACACAATTCACATCCGAATACAAGTACAATCATACCATGATTATACATAAAAAGCAAGTTTTTTGGCAGGTAAATTCCCCCCCGAAATGTAATTACCTTCTTTCTTAATAGTTATAAAAAACAAAGAACCCTGAACTGACGCCACAGAGTATTGGTTTGCGAATAAAATTAATCGTGATAGTGTTAGAAAAGGTTTATCGCATTTTTAAATACGTTCATTACAAAGGAACTCTATGGAAAATACTCAAGCTCACCAAAAAGAAGTTTATACTCTTGTCTATGCATTCCGTGAGGAAACAGCTCTTGCGCGTCATGTCACCGAGGCTCAAAAGGTACTTAAAGAAGGAGGTGTACAGGGGAGTCCTGCAAAAATAGGTACTCATCTCACCATTTTTCCGCCATTTTATGCAACAAAAGATGTTGCTAAAACCTACGCTACCCTAATACAAGTAGGAGAGCTGATTAGAAAAGAGTTTTCCGATGCAATCAGCGGGTTACGTATTGGATGGTTCCCAGCACCTACAAGTGACAGTGTACTCGAGACAATTCATTTGAAAGTGAAACTTTGGCCTGAATATATTCACTTCATTTCAAGAATAAAAGCCTCAGATACTTTTGAGTGGATTCATCCTCACACACAAACAACACCGGTAGAGCCTGTCTATATACCCCACATACATTTACTTGAGGGGGCAGGACTTATCGCTTGTACTCAGCAGTATGAAGATAAGCTCAATCTTTTTTTTGAAAACAAGCACTATCCGCTTGGGGAAATAAGGCTTTTTAGAAAAAGAGAGACTGAGAATTCCGGAATAAGTACTACTAAAACTTTTTGGCAACAGGTACTTGTGTAAGAAGTATATTCTTGCTGATTATCTTGCTGATTAAAGGGCCG
>JAYWBQ010000043.1:0-61551 GCA_043781255.1 Minisyncoccota bacterium
TTTCGAGGGGGAAATCTTGCATTTAGCTACAGTCTACAGGCCAAAGTCTAAAGTCGGTCTCTTTTCCTTGACTTTCCGTTATCTTTCCTATAGAATAGGCACTACTTCGTACTGATAAAAAGTATGTTGTTATAGTAGTCACTTTGTCAATTGAATACGAAGCTATCAGCTTTATTTTTGTTTCAGAGCAATCTGTTGCAAAGATAAAGTTGAGTGACGCTTCACATACATTACACAAATTGTGCATTTTTTTGTTTTTCTTTTGTCACACTCTATTAAATAGAGTTTGATCCTAGCTCAGGATGAACGCTGGCGGCGTGGATAAGGCATGCAAGTTGAACGGAACTAATCCGACGGAAATGTTGAATGAAGCTGACGAGTATTTATACAAATCAGCAGAGTGATTTATGGAAGACGGACAGTTTAGTAGCAAACGAGGTAGTAATATTTAGGAACGCACCCCGAAGTCACGAATAGCCCACCGAAAGGTGGAGTAATACGTGATAGTACCGCAAGGTTAAAGATTTATCGCTTCGGGAGCGGCTTAAACAGTATCAGCTAGTTGGTAAGGTAATGGCTTACCAAGGCTATGACGCTTAGGAGAGGTGAGAGCCTGACCTCCACCGATGGGACTGCGACACGGCCCATACACCTACGGGTGGCTGCAGTCGAGAATCTTCCACAATGGACGAAAGTCTGATGGAGCGACGCCGCGTGATCGATGAAGTGCTTCGGTATGTAAAGATCTTTTATGGGGGAAGAAGTTTATTGACGGTACCCCATGAATAAGGGCCTGCAAAACTCGTGCCAGCAGCAGCGGTAATACGAGTGGCCCAAGCGTTATCCGGAATTATTGGGCGTAAAGGATATGTAGGTGGTTATGTTAGTCGAATGTCTAACCTCTAGGCTCAACCTGGAACCAGCATTCGAAACGGCATGACTAGAGTATGTCAGGGGTAAGCGGAACTCATAGTGTAGGGGTGAAATCCGTTGATATTATGGGGAACACCAAAAGCGAAGGCAGCTTACTGGGACATTACTGACACTGAAATATGAAAGCGTGGGTAGCGAATGGGATTAGATACCCCAGTAGTCCACGCCCTAAACGATGTTCTCTCGCTATATTGAGTATCGACCCTCAATGTGGCTTAGCTAACGCGGTAAGAGAACCGCCTGGGAAGTACGATCGCAAGATTAAAACTCAAAGGAATAGACGGGGACCTGCACAAGCAGTGGATTATGTGGTTTAATTCGATGGTAAACGAAGAACCTCACCAGGATTTGAAACTCACGTGAAAGCCTAAGGAAACTATGGCCCTCGCAAGACACGTGGACAGGTGATGCATGGCCGTCGTCAGTTCGTGGTTTGAACTGTTCCCTTCAGTGGGGTAACGAACGCAACCCTTATCGTGTGTTACAAGTGTCACACGAGACTGCCCCGTAATTTGGGCACAAGATTCTAGATTCTAGAGTACAGAATGTAGGGTATAGATACCGTGTATAGCAATATACATACTTTCTATGCTCTACATCCTGTACTTTATAGCCTTTATTTTTGTGCGTAAATTACGGGGAGGAAGGAGAGGATGACGCCAGGTCAGCATGTCCCTTTGACATCCTGGGCTACACACATAATACAATCGGGCGGACAACGGGTCGCGACGGGGTAACCCTGAGCCAATCCTTCAAACCGCCCGCCAGTTCAGATTGTGGTCTGCAACTCGACCACATGAAGCCGGAATTGCTAGTAATCGCGGGTCAGCTAAACCGCGGTGAATACGTTCTCAGGTCTTGTACTCACTGCCCGTCAACTCAAGGGAGCCGGGGGCACCCAAAGGCTTAGCTTGTCTAGGACTAAGGTGAATTCGGTGACAGGGAGTAAGTCGTAACAAGGCACGGCTAGCGGAAGCTGGTCGTGGATTAATTCAATGTGAAATTGTTCTACATACGTTTTAGTACGGTGTACGAATCTTGTCGATTATTTAAGTTTTAGATGAGGACTTGAAAGTGATCCTTTAACACTTTCCGCGTTACAGCGAAACGTAACAAAAGTCGCGCAAGCGCTAGAGTGTGACAAAAGAAAGATAGAAAAATAAAATCACAATTTGTGTTAATGAATGTAAAATTATCCGATACCCCAAAGGTGCTGCGATTTTTAAAGATTGATTACAATCTAAAAAATCTGGAGTCTCCTTTTGTCAGATAGATATTTTTGTTCGGTTAATGTACTTCTGTACATCTTCCTTACAAAAAAATCATCTTCCTCGTATCTGGAATAATTTTACCTTCATTAAAAATGTAGTTTATAAAATATAAAGCCCGCGAAGGGTATTTTTTGTATGGTAGTAGTATAGAAAAAGGGCAGGGTCGCACAGCGACCCTGCCCATATTACATTAGCGTTTCCTGTGAACAGGCATGGTCGCTCGTAATTTAATAACATTACTTTGTATTCGTATCGTTTCCGGAGAAACTTTTTCCTTAATAAGGAATTTCCACTCCCGAGGCAGTCCTCCATTTTGAGATCGAAAGATTTCAAAGTTTGCCTTTAAATCTTTTTGTGACTTGTAGAAACGTGAAGCTGTTGAGTAATCATCTACTTCATAGAGATGTCGCCTTACTCCATCAGCACACTCCAGAAATGAAAATTTATCGTCTACCTGCCCTCTTTGAAGTGCACTTGCGATGAGTTCATTTCCATGAGCACTTGATCCATTCTTGCCATCAATTGCACGAAGAAACCATTTTGTTTTTCTTACAACTTTTTCTCTAGTGGTTGAAGCCTTCCGGTTTGTTTGTGCTTCAATAGAGGACTTTTTGTCATGGTCTCGCTGTGTAGCCATTTTAGTACTCCTAAACGTTTTTGTGATAAAAATGATCAATTTCTTATTTCTATCTTAAAAAATAAGCATTTGCAAATGTAATTTTAGGCTATTAATTTTTTTGGTAACATAGAAATTCCTGTCTTTTTTAGGGAAGACCTGAAGTACATTTTTTGCTAAATCCTTACTCCTCTTGTGTGGTAATTCACACCTCTTGGGTTATTCATGGCAAGCGTTCGGTTAAAAATACTTTTGAGAGCGTCCCGAGTAGAAGTGTTTCCGTGGATGTACATAGAAAAGCTTACTTTTTTTGAGACACGTGAAAATGTGTCAAATTTGTAGTTACCGGCTTCTCTTTGTGTATGCATGTATTTTATTACACTGTAAGGTGCATCATAGGCAGTTTGCTTTTTGTCACGGTAGAAAGCATGAAATATAGAAGTAAGTTGTACTGGTCCTTGCACAAAGTTTCGAGTGAGTTCAAGTATTTTTTCAGTTGTTTTTTTCATCTTTTGCTACTACACGCCAGAAGCGATTTTCAAGATTAGTATATTTACTGAAGTTTTTTGGCATAGTATATCCTGTTGATTTTTGAACAAATTCCTCCTTTATCCTACTCGTAAAATTACATATGTCAAGTAATGTAGGGAATGGTTTTTTGATAGGTATTGACTTTTATATACTTTTATGATATTGTAAGTTTATCGTTTAACTAACCGGAGTTCTTTTATGGCAAAAATTTTAGGCACTGTGGGCGGGATCCTTTTCTTCGTTCTAGTTGGAGTTTTTTTCTTCAATGAGGTGATGAAAACACCTGTCGCGGAGATTTCCTTAGATGGAAAATGTCTACGAGTCCTCAATGAAGAGGGTCAAAGTATTCCAGAGGGTTGTGAGCTCCTTGAAGTAGGGAAACTTGTAACTGAGTATCGTTACGTTGCCCGCTAACTAACTTTTCCACTGCATCAAGCCGGTTCCGCGTACGCGGACCGGCTTTTCTAATGCCTTAATATATGGTAGTATGTCAGTTACAGAAAGTAAGTATATACGCGGTTAGCTCGAGACGGCTCGGCCACGAAGATGTCGAAAGCTAGCAAGCTTTCGACATAGTTGGTAGATTGTGTTTATGTCAAAACGCGTTCATTTTTACACGATTTCGAATTAGCAAATTCGTGGCTTTGCCATAGACGCTTAAAAATCGAACGTGCACACGGTGAGCAGGTGAAGAATATAAAAATATGCGCGGTTAGCTCAGTTGGTAGAGCACTCGACTGATACTCGAGCGGTCCCTGGTTCGAATCCAGGACCGCGCACAAAATATAAAATACCGAAGATTTATCTTCGGTATTTTATATTTTAAATGTATACTTCAAACTATGAAAGAATTTCAACCAGGGGCGTATTCTAATGAAGAAGCTCCAAAGCAAGGGAAAAGAGGCTTTATCCGTGGAATGATTGCAGGAGCTGTTGGATTTTATGTCGGGAATAAATATCTCAAAAAGGAGCAAGAAATAAATAATTTTTATAAGCAATTTGAAGGCAAGGAAGGAAGTTATGAAGTGGCATCTGAAGCTGCGTTATTGCTGATAAGTGAAATGAAAATGAGTAATCTGGATAACGTGTTACTGAGTGGAACAGGTAATCCAAATGAAAGAATTGAAGTACTTCGTTCTTATTTGACTCGACACCTTAACACAAAAGGTATTGGAGACAAGTATCCTTTCCAAAAACAAATCATTGAGAGAGGTTTTTACACAAAAGACAATCTTGCTTTAATTAATAGTGCGGCTGGGTATTTTTCGCAACCTCCTATTCCTCAAAATCCACAAGGTCCTTCAGATTATTCTCGTAGTGAGGTTTAGCTGTATACTTCCCTCTGTCATTTTGCTATCCTTACCTGATGGAAATCAATAAAGTTTCCCTTAAAAATTATTCGTCGCTTCATATTGGCGGGGAAGGGGATATGCTTGTGATTGCAACTATGAAAGAGCTTACTCGGGCTTGTATGTTTGCACAACGAGAGCAAAGAAAAATAGTTATCTTAGGGGGAGGAACAAACACATATTTTGGGACTGTTTTAGAAAACATTCTTGTTCTTAAAATAGAAATTAAAGGTATCTCGTTGGAAGAGAGAGAAGATCTAACTTTTATAACTGCACACGCGGGGGAAGTGTGGGATGATCTTGTTCAGTTTTGTGAAACAAAAAATTTGTGGGGGATAGAAAATCTTTCGTATATCCCAGGAACAGTAGGAGCAGCCCCTGTCCAAAATATCGGTGCGTATGGCGTAGAACTTAAAGATACCCTGGTAACACTCTCTGCACTTGATACTAAGACGATGAACAGTGTAGAAATTAGTAACCATGCTTGTGAGTTTGGCTACAGGGACTCACTCTTTAAGCGCGAGAGAGGTCGGTATATTATTATTTCAATAACGCTTAAACTTTCAAAAAGTAGCAGTCCGGCTTTAAGTTATAAACCACTCAATACGTTACTAAAAGATGAAAATCTAACTCCAGAAGTTATAAGAAACTTGGTTATCACAACACGAAAAGCAAAACTCCCAGACTGGAAAGAATATCCAAACGCGGGGTCATTTTTTAAGAATGCGGTGGTGAGTGATGCGGAGGCCGAAGGCCTCCGCATCAAGTACCCTGACATGCCGCTTGTACCACACTTAAAAGGCTTCAAAATCCCCACAGCATGGCTTATTGAGCACATTGTACACATGAAAGGGGTGCGAGTTGGTGATATTGGCACATGGCCAAATCAGCCTCTTGTACTCATTAATTATGGGGATGCAACCGCCAAAGAGTTAAACAGCTTCGCACGAAATATTATTGATTTAGTGAAAAATGAAACAGGAATCACTCTTGAAAAAGAAGTTAATTTTGTTGAGTAAAGGAGCTAAATTATTTGCATATAGTATAAAATTGTGTTATTATATAGATATCGCTCAACGCACTGTGTGTTGCGCGCTTTTATTTTCAAAAATTAGAAGTTCTTTAGAAAAGGTAAATATGACAAAATTGTTTGATTCTCGTAATTACAACGATCTGATTGAGATGGATTTCAGAGAATGCCCAAAAATTCTTACCATTGGCCGGCATGCTGACCTTGAAGAAACGACTCAAGTTTATTGTGTGGATGTAATATCAGGTGAAAAACTTGCTTATTTTGTTCCTGAGCAAAAACTCCTTAGTCGTCAAGGTCCAGAGCTCTCAATCTTTCACCTTGTAAAAGTCTCAAAACAGCAAAATATACAGCCAACACATTGGCTAGTTATCTACAGTGTTTCTCGTAAAGGGTTTCTCGTACCAATTGAAGTCTTTGATGACAATGGTCTAGATCATAATCTTTCAGTTGGAATTGAAAAGTGAAAAATTAGCTAGGTATTGGCTGAGACTGTATCTAGTGGTAGTGTTAAATTTCCTCTTGTTAAGGTTACAAAACAACTTGATAAACAGATTGGAGAAAGGTATTAAAAATGCACGTAGAGTTTGATTTGGATCTGGAGGGCGTCTAGCTCTTTCAGAAGTTGTTCATAAAAATTGAGAAAGGGAAAAAATGGAAAAATACGATGACATTGTGATCCTCCCTGTTGGGTTCACTCCGGTTGATTCACTCATGAATCCGCCAGATAATCCACGAAGGTTAACTGCCCCGGAACTGAGGAGACAACAATTAATTGATTCCTTAAAACGTCCTGTACGATTTGTCATATGTTGCGGTATTGTTGTTGTACGATATGTCGTACGTCACGGTATCGTTGCTGTGTCGGTTGTCGCTGCAGCTTTTACTGTTGCAAAAGTCCCATTTCCTTGAGACTTCGGTTTCAAGGAACAAAACAAGGCCTTGATGTCTCACGACGTCGGGCCTTTTTATTTTCTAACCCTTTATGTGTTAGGATACAAAGATAACTACAATGACTGAGATTATTGAAGAAACAACTGGTGTGCTCTATATCGTACCAACGCCAATTGGAAATCTCGAAGACATGACACTTCGAGCTATTCGTGTTTTAAAAGAAGTAGATATGGTCTTATGTGAAGACACTTCCGTTACTCAGCGACTTTTTAAAGAGTATGAGATTAGTACAAAGACTACTGTTTTTTATGCACAGACGGGAATCAAAAATATTGAAAAGATTATGAAAATGCTTGAAGAAGGAAAATCTCTTGCGCTTGTGTCAGATGCAGGGACTCCAACCATATCTGACCCTGGCGTACTTTTGGTAGATATGGTACGAAAGGAATTACCTCTTGTAAAAATTGTAGCTCTTCCTGGTGCTTCAGCTCTCACTACAGCACTCTCTTCTTCTGGAATAACTTCATCAACATTTACATTTTATGGTTTTTTACCTCATAAAAAAGGGAGAGAAACACTTTTTAAGATAATTGCAGAAAATGCTATGACATCGGTATTTTATGAATCAGTTCATAGAATTGAAAAAACTCTTCTGTCACTTTCATTAGTACTTGACGACCAGCGTCAGGTAGTGATTGCTCGCGAGCTCACCAAGATGTATGAAGAAATTGTGAGAGGAACAGCAACAGAGGTTAAAGAGTATTTTATAAATAATAAAGACCATATTCGAGGGGAGTTTGTAGTGATTGTAGAAAAAAGAGGGTTATAGGTTGTAGTCGGTAGGTTGTAGGAAGATCTATAATTATCTATAACAAACCTATTCCCTACAACCTAATTTCTGATATACTGTCCCTATGTCACCACTCGGAATAAAACGTGCAGTAGCTTTTCTTTTGGTACTTTCTCCATGGATATTTATTCCTGGAGTTTTTAAAGATATTATTTTTATTTTTGCGGGTATTTTATTATTTATAAGTACGCTTGATTTACGAAAAAAAGTTGTTCACAGTGACCATCACCAGGAAACCGAAAGCCGGCCGATAATCTCACACACAGTGAAGACATGAAACAATTTACGATTGTTCTGTTAGTTCTTTCACTTTTTATATTCTGGATATTTGGAAACAAAGATTCTTCATTTCATGATGTTGGGTCTCTTGGCACTAAAGTGTATTCAAAAAATGATAGTATGACAGCAACCTCGAGTTCCCCAATTACTTCACCAGAAGTAATAAATAAAACATCGACAGACACACCCAAAGCACCTATTATTAGTCATATAGAAACACCAGAACATGTAAAAGCTGTCTATATGTCAAGTTGGGTAGCAGGGACGCCGTCAGTGCGAGCACGCCTCATTACATTAATCGACACCACAGAACTTAATGCAGTCGTGATAGATGTAAAAGATAACACAGGTCTTCTTAGTTGGAACGGACGGATACATGATCTTGATGAACTCATTAAAGAACTTCACGAGAAGCATATTTATGTGATTGCTCGTATCGCATCATTTCAAGATCCTCTCTATGTGAAGTTGCACCCGGATCAAGCTGTTACCAATGTCATAACGGGTAAGATTTGGAAAGATAGAAAAGGAGTGCCGTGGGTAGATACTGGGAGTCATGCTATGTGGGAGTATCTCGTTAGTGTTGGGAAAGAAGCTCATGATCGAGGGTTTGATGAGCTTAACTTTGATTATATACGTTTCCCAACTGACGGCGACTTAAAAGCAATGCGCTACCCAATTTCTAAAGAAAGGGGCTTAAATGACAAACGAGGAATTGTTAAAGAATTTTATACATATCTTCATAATGAGTTCTCGCCACTTTCTATTCCTATCTCAGGAGACTTATTTGGTATTATTGCAACAAATGCAAATGAGACAAAAACTCTTGGTCAGGACCTTGGGGATGCGCTAGAAAATTTCAACTATGTAGCACTCATGGTATACCCGTCTCACTTTTATAAAGGAACAGCTGGGTACGATAATCCAGCAGCACACCCTGGAGAGATTATTACTTTTTCAACAAAAGGTGCAATTGCTGTCGCAATAGCTACGGCAAGTTCTACTGGGGTTGCATCAAGTACACTCATTGCAAAACTCCGTCCTTGGTATCAAGATTTTGATATGGGCGCAGTGTATACAAAAGAGATGGTGCGTGCACAGATAAGTGCAGGGGAGAAGTTTGGAGTCAATTCATGGATGTTGTGGGATCCGGCAAATAAATATACTCCCGCTGCTTTAAAGTCACAGTAGTACCCTCATATACTTTTTTCCGTCTCCTATCTACGCTATACTATGTAACATGTCTGACAGTAATCCTTCACAGAAAGTAACCTATATCGGAAAAGTTGACTATCGTAACAAAGAGCTTCCCTTTGGTATTAAAGCAAAAGATAGAACAAGGCACACCTATGTGATCGGTAAGACAGGCATGGGAAAGTCTACTCTTCTAGAAAATTTAGCTATTCAAGATATCAATAACGGTGAAGGAATCTGTATACTTGATCCTCATGGGTCCATGGCAGAAAAACTTCTTGACCACATCCCTGAATCACGTATCAAAGACGTGGTGTATTTTGCGCCATTTGACGGAGACTATCCGATTGGATTAAATGTCCTTGAAAAAGTTGATGCAGATAAAAGATATCTCGTAGCAAATGGTGTCATGGCAGCGTTTAAGAAGTTATTTAAGGATCAGTTCTCTGCTCGCATGGAGTACATTCTTAACAACATTATTTTAGCACTTCTTGAAAATGATGGACAGTCGCTTCTTGGTGTTAACCGAATGTTGATTGATAAAGAATACCGTAAGTCGATCGTAGCAAATGTGACTGACCCTACGGTAAAAGATTTTTGGGAGAAAGAGTATGCAAACTACACTGATAAATTCGCGGCAGAAGCAGCTCCTGCTATTCAAAATAAAGTTGGACAATTTGTTGCTAACCCGCTCATTCGAAATATTATTGGACAGAAAAAAACTTCGTTTGATATTCGAAAGTTGATGGATGAAAAAAAGATTCTCATCGTAAATCTTTCCAAAGGAAAAGTTGGCGAAGGGAATGCAAATCTCATCGGGTCACTCTTGGTTACCAAGATTTATCTTGCAGCAATGTCTCGTGCTGATGCTGGTCCATATGAACTTGAAAAACTCCCCCCATTTTATTTTTATGTGGATGAATTTCAAAACTTTGCTAATGAGTCATTTGCTTCTATCTTATCTGAAGCTCGTAAATACAACCTCGCGCTCACGGTAGCACACCAGTATGTGGAGCAGATGGAAGATGAGGTGAAAGCTGCGGTATTTGGTAACGTGGGTACTATGATTGTATTTCGTGTTGGAGCAAGTGATGCAGAGATTTTTGAAAAAGAGTTTGCACCGACGTTCATCATGGATGACATTGTGAACCTTTCTGCTCACCAGATTTATTTGCGACTCATGATTGATGGAGTCGGATCTATCCCATTTTCAGCACACACGCTTGATCCGATTCGTCAGCCAGCAACGTCACATGCAGATGCGATTATTGCACACACTCGTGCTACCTACGGCAGGCCAAAATTTGCAGTAGAAGAGGAAGTTATTGCATTTTATACACCAGCTAAAAAAGAAGAACGACCAGGAGATAAGCAGTCTGATCGTCCTGAAAAGCCTCAATATCAAGAGAAAAAGAAAGAAACCTATCAGCCACATTCGCCGATATCAAGATATCCGATTCCTCCACAAGTAATACCAGAACAGAGTGTTCCAAGGGAAGATTTTCCTCCTCGTAAAGAAGGATGGCAAGAAAAGTCAAAACAGCAAGAACAGTTAGAGTCTCAACCGGAAGCACAGCCTTTTATACGAGAAGAACGAAAGCTTCCAATTCGAAAAATTACTGACAGCACACCACTTCCTCCACGAAGAGTTGAGTCAAAAAGAGAAGAGAGAAAAGAAGTCACCAAACAAGATGTGTATGTTGATACAAGAAAGATAGAAGAAGTTTTTCATCAGCCTCCACAAGCTAAGCGTCCAGCGTATCAAGCTGACCGAAGTCGTTTTCGAGACCAGGTGCCCCTTCAGCATATTTCTAGACCAACTTTTGATGATAAGCCTGCATTATCTCTTAAGGACGCGTTAGCAAAAGCGCTCAGTGAGCACAAAACAGAATCAGTAAAGATACACGAAAGTAGATCAAGTGAAGATTTTATTCCCATTGTAAAACCTACTGAACAAGAAAAACCGAAACCTCAATATAGTGATGATGAGAAAAAGTACAACGAAAAGATAGAACTTAAAATTAGAAAAGAAATTGACGAAGAGGTACTTCGTAAGCTTTTAGAAGATTAATTACTATCATATGAAAAATCTCATCCTCATTCTCATTTCTATCACTACAACAATCTGCGCTCATGCACTTGTTATTAATGAAATTATGTCTAACCCAACAGGGGATGATAGCGGGCGTGAGTGGGTGGAGATATATAACAATACTGAGAGTGATGTAGATATTACAGGACTCACTATCTCTATAAAAGGTGGCGTATTTATTCCTGTAACGCCTGTATCTGGTGGGACAGTGCTCCCAACCCATGGATATGGGATTATAGGATCAACGGTGAGTGGTACGACACGATTTATGCAAGACTACGGAGCATACAGTGGGCCACTTTTTAGAAGTGCTATTAGTTTAGTTAATACGGGAGTAACGTCCATTGAGATTAAGCTACAAGGATTAGTGGTCGACACACTCACTTCATACACTCCTGCAAAAGAAGGCTCTACATATTCCTTGGTAAACGGAACTTTCGTCACAGTAGTCCCATCTCCTGGTGCAGAGAACAAGGCAACTGTAGCAGAAGAAGATGTTCCAAGTACAACTACTCAGTCTGGAAATCAGGCAACACTTCCACAAGCTTCCCCGCCATCTGCGGATATTACGCTCTATCTTCCTACAGAAAAAGTTGTTGTCGCTGGAGCACCGGCCACCTTTTCTGTTTTTAGTACAACTCGTGCCGGAAAGTCGATTGATGGAATGGTGTACACGTGGAGTTTTGGTGATGGAGGACAAAGTACAGGAAGTTCAACGCTGTACCGCTATCTTTATCCAGGAAGATATATTGCGCAGGTGGAAGGGGCAAATGGTCTCATTGCAGGAACAGGTAGAATGGTTGTGCGAGTAGTGTCACCTGATATCACACTATCAAGCATTGGATCAGGAAAATATGGAAACTATATTGATATCACCAACCCAAATACGTATGATCTTGATATTTCTTTTTGGAAAATAATGATAGACGGAGCACCATTTTCATTTCCCAAAAATACTCTTTTAGCAAATGGTGTCACGAGATTCACTGGTGTTGCCATGGGATTCGCTAGCACCACAGTATCCTCAAGCACGCTTATTAAACTTCTCTTTCAAAATATGGATGAAGTCATACGAGTTCTGCAAGAAAATAGTTTTACTAAAGATCAGTACACGATACCCGCCACTATACCTAGCAGGTATGAGGTTTCTCCTTCTCGAGTAGTCTCGCGCAGTGTTACTCCAATTCCTAAGAAGATGCAAAAACCCTTAGCTATTTCTTCTGTAGTAGCTCCAACATCAACGCAAGTAATCCTTACTAAAAGAGATCAAAAAGATGTTCGCCTTGCTACCTGGATCAAGACATTTTTTGCAAAATAAGGTTTTTATGAGTGAGGATGCTATAATTTATTCCACATGAATTCAACTGCCAGTCTTCTATCAAAAACGTGCCTCCTCTGTGGATCAGAAGCGCATCAAACATATGAAGGAATGGACGGGTATGTAGAAGGGACAAAATATAGTGTCTACGAATGCACTAACTGCCTGACATCATTTGTTGACCCCATGAGCAATCTTAAGGAAGAATATGAGATTATCTATGGTGGAGACGATAGTAAAGAAGGATCATATGATTACTATTATTATATAGCAAAGGGAACAAGTCAGCTTAGTAATCCGCTTCCAGTTCTTAAGAATTATACAGCGGTGTTTTGGGGTGTTATCCAGGCATTAGAAGATAATCACATCAAGAAGGGCGCAAAAATATTAGAGGTTGGTTCTGGATTAGGCTATCTTACCTATGCGCTTAACAAGGCGGGGTATGTTTGTGAAGGGTTGGATTATTCCGATACAGCAGTAGCTTCAGCTAAGAAACTCTTTGGCGGGGTACACACTCAAGGGGTTATTGAAGATTTCTCAGCTAGTCACGAAAGGCACTATGATGTTGTGATTGCAACGGAAACAATTGAGCATGTCACTGACCCGCTTCTGTTTCTTAAGCATAATCTAAGCGTTCTCAAGCCAGGAGGAAAATTAATCTTGACTACCCCGATTAAGGATATTCACCCAATGGGTACTATTTGGGAAACTGAACCAGCCCCAGTTCACTTATGGTGGTTCACGGAGAAGGGGATAGCATCAGCCGCAAAGCAGTTTGATGCCATAACTACGTTCATTGACTTTACTCCATATACTAAGAATAAGATCTGGTCAGTACATATTGGCAAGGCGCATGTCCCACCGAATGTTGGTCCTGTTGTTCATAAAGACAGAACGTTTATTCATAAGAAGAAGACAAGTTATAAAACTAAACTCACGCAGATACTTCCTCCATGGCTCTATATGCGAATCGTATGTGTTTATCACGACCTTAAATTCTTGCAGAGAAATAAGCCAGCTTCTAGATATATGTACGGAATGTGTGCAGTAATAACTAAAAATAATCCCTAAGAGAACTAATAAGATCTTCCAATCTTTTCTATTTCCTTAAATGCCAGATCGAAGAATTGTCCAGTATCCCATGCTGTATAGCCAGCCAGTGTCATATCATATACAAGCACTTTCGCGGCACTACCCATAGAAACAAGAATAAGCGTATTCCCCTTTGTTCTATGTAGCTCTTTAAGCATTTCTTCTAGCATCTCTTTGATCTCATTATAATTTTGCCACGCATCACTTTGCGGAGCTTCTATAAATGTTGTGGTGATTCCAAGATTCATACTATTAAAACGGGATACCAAAGAGGTAATAATAATAATATGTTTAGTCAAAAAGTATTCCTGTAACTTCTTATAATTTATTGTTGTATTATATTTTGGTGTGAAGCATAATGCACTTCCGTAGATAACATCCTTATGATAAAAATTCTTTAAGAATATTTTTGAGTTTGTCCAAAATTGATATTGATTCTCAATACCTTCCTTTTTAAACTCCTCTTTTGTTTTTAGAATAAATTCTGGATTAAAGCATACAAGTAACTTTGGATTTTTTGATGAAATTACTTGCTTCATTCTTTTGGCAAGCAAGGGATCGTATCTTTGTCTCCAGTTGCCATAGTAAAGACCAATGCCCTGTATCATGTCAAATAGCTCATCACCAAATCGAACGATTGACCTGTCGTTATCAATAATTGTATCCAACGTCTCTTCGTATGAAAGATACTTGAAATCTTCGTAATATTTCAACTGCTTATCAGCAATAAAATTGTAGTAAAGATATTTCTTGGAAAAGGGAATAATGGCACGGGGGTTATCAATGAATTTTTGCAACCGATCCCCCCAACATTTAAGAAAACTCATAATTATTTGAGTGTATCATTTTTGGATAAAATTGGAAAAACTGACTGTTATTAAAAAATATGTAGATATTCCATTATCTTATAATTGAGGTAATGCATGACATACTGCTTACGAATTGTTCAGGAATTGGAATTGGTACTGTGTCTACTTCTCGGTTTAAAGAGTTTGGCAATGGTCAAGAAAGTCCCTTTCTGAAGAAAGTTTTTGTACAAAGCGAACTTGATTATTGCTTCTCGTATAAGAATCCAGATGTCCATTTTTCAGGCATATTTGCTCTTAAGGAGGCGACAAGCAAAGTCCTTGGAGTGACTAGTACCCTTTTGCGGAAATTGAAGTTAGGCATGACGAGAGTGGTGCGCCAGAAGCGTGGCATGATGGTCGAAAATTATCTACAAAAGTCTCAATTAGTCATACAGATGAGCTTGCAATTGCATGCTGTATAGGTTTTATGCTATCGTAGAAGGATATTCATGAAAAAATGCATCGTTCTTGATCTTGATAATACCCTCTGGGGCGGCATCGTCGGAGAAGACGGTATTGATGGCATTGCGCTCTCGCTCCAGGCTCCTGGAAACAGTTTTATTGCCTTCCAACAGGCACTCCTGGATTATTATAATCGTGGCATTATTCTTGCAATTAATAGCAGAAATAATCCGGAAGATGCGTTGAATGTAATTAGGAATCATTCGAACATGATCTTAAAGGAGCATCATTTTGCTGCTGCAAGAATTAATTGGGAGGATAAGGTAGTAAATATTCGAGAACTTGCTAAGGAATTGAATATCGGCTTAGATTCGATGGTGTTCCTTGATGATGATCCAACAAATAGGGAAATGGTACGCGCCCTTGTCCCAGAAGTGACAGTTCCGGATTTGCCAGTTGATCCGAAGGATTATACTAAGTTTCTAAACTCCCTTGATTACTTTAATGTAGAAGTTCTAACTGATGAGGATAAGATGAGAGGGAACCTGTATGTGACAGAGCGTCTTCGTAAGGAAGAAGAAAAGAATTTTGCTTCAAAAGAAGATTTCCTCACATCGTTGTCACTTGAACTGTATCTTTATGAGAATGATGATTCATGCATTCCACGTCTTTCTCAGCTCACTGAAAAGACAAATCAGTTTAATACCGTTAAGAAACCGTTATCAGAGGAAGAAATTTCTAGTTACATAAAAAGTAATGATCATATTGTTTACCATGCATCGCTCCATGACAAATTTGGGGATCATGGAGTGATATTATTCGCACTTATCGATAAGGAAAATGATAGTTGGACAATTAGATCATTACTTATGAGTTGTAGAGTATTTGGAAGGGGAGTTGAAGATGCGTTTTTATCTGTACTTCAAAATAAGGCAAAGCATGAAGGAGTCACTACAATTAAAATTATAAGTGAAGTAATCGAGAAAAATCTACCAGCACGCGAGTTTATAGATAGGAATTTTACTGAGAATGAAAGAAAAACGAAAGATTCCCTTACTGCACCACAATGGGTTACACTACATATATGAAAACATTTAATCAAATCGTAAGTACAACATTTTCAATTGGAGAAGAGACCATTACTGACGGGATGTCATCAAAGGACATCGCTGACTGGGACTCAATGAACTACCTTATGTTTATTGCAGAATTAGAGAAGGGATTCTCGGTGTCATTTAGTATGGACGAAGTTATGAATGCGCAGACTCTTGGAGATATACGGGGGATTGTTGAGAGTCGAAAAAAATAATCATGAATGCTAAGGATCTTAGAATGGAAGATATTCACGTCGGAGATATGGCGTCATTTAGCCGTACATGGACAGATGAAGATGTAGAAAATTTTTCCACTTTAAGCGGAGACACTAACCCGCTGCATCTTGACGATGAATACGCCAAAACAACTTCATTTGGGAAGCGTCTTGTACATGGAATGTTGCTTGGTTCACTTTGTTCACAACTTGTCGGGATGCATATTCCAGGGAAACGATGTCTCTATTTGAGTCAAACGCTTTCGTTTAAGAAACCAGTTTTCATTGGGGATACAATTACAGTGACAGGAACTGTCACTGCTCTAAGCGTGTCTACAAAAATAGTTTCAATTGGAATTACAATGACAAAAGAAAGGGGTGAGGAGGTTGTTGTTGGGGAAGCAAGAGCCCGAGTACTATAATCAATCTATAAATATCGCCATGAATAACCATCAAATACCTAAAAAAATAGCAGTTATCTCTGGTGGGTTCGGATATGTCGGTTTAGAAGTTGCAAAAGCGCTTTCAGAAGAGGGGTATATGCTTTCATTGCTCTATAATACAACGTCACAATCTGATATTGATAATGGATTAAAAAGTTTTCCTGGAACTGGACATGTTGCATATGCGTGTGATCTTACAAATGAAAAATCAGTAAATGAAGTGATCGATAACATCGAAAAGGAGCAGGGAGCAATCTATATAGCAGTACACGCAGCGG
Source organism: Minisyncoccota bacterium (assembly GCA_043781255.1). GTDB lineage: Bacteria > Patescibacteriota > Minisyncoccia > Phycocordibacterales > UBA5272 > UBA11704. The sequence goes on from JAYWBQ010000043.1 coordinate 16,730, forward strand.
GGAAAAAGCCGGAACGAAAAAAACTATACCAAACAACAAGTGACGAGCTTCGTTCTCAGGTCGATACTAATATTATCGGTAGTTTCAATTTCCTTACTGCTTGCTCAAAGAAACTAAAAGAGCATAAAGAAGGCATGATTGTTGGTATTACCACAATTGGAGTCATGATTCCAGAAGCAACAAAGTCACTCGGCGCTTATATTCCCGCAAAGTATGCGTTACAAGGAATGTTAACTATGTTACGAGATGAACTTGTACAATATAATGTAAGCGTCTATTCAATTGCTCCAGGGTTTATGCCAGATGGTATGAACAAAGATATTCCACAAGCTTTTATTCAAATGATAGAATCTAAAACTCCAAATAAACAATTAGCAAGCGCTTCCTTAATTGCCTCAACAATTGTTAGATTATCTAAAAAGATTTTAAACGAAGAACCCCTCACAGTTGCAATTGCACCAGAATATAGAATGTAAAATGCATGTTGTTTAATTCGCTTTCCTTCCTCGTATTTTTCCCAATAGTTTTCATCCTTTACTATACGATTAAGCCAGCCTATCGGACGATACTACTCCTTGTTGCAAGTTGCTATTTTTATATGTCGTTTGTGCCAGTATATATTCTCATACTCCTGGCACTTATTACACTTGATTATTTCGTTGCACAAAAGATTGCTGTTTCCGAAGAGAAAAAGGAAAGAGTGTACTATTTATTAATTAGTATTGGCGGAAGTCTGGGTATACTTTTCCTATTTAAATATTTTAATTTTTTCAATGAAAGTGTTGCGTCGCTAGCTACAGCGCTACATTGGAATTATTCTCCGTGGCTACTCTCATTTGCATTACCCTTAGGTCTTTCATTTCACGTGTTCCAAAGCCTAAGCTATGTGATTGAGGTATACAAAAAAAAGTATGTACCTGAACGAAATTTCTTTGTATACTCCCTCTATGTGCTTTTTTTCCCACAATTAGTAGCAGGACCAATTGAACGACCACAGCATCTATTGCCACAACTCCACCTTAAACATTCATTTGATAAGCGTAAAGTAAGACAAGGGCTTGAGCAGATGCTTTGGGGATTCTTCAAGAAGATTGTTATTGCTGACCAGGTTGCACAGATCATTAATCCGCTCTATGCCGACTTGCCGACAGAAAGCTCCCTACTGATTGCTATTGCAATATTATTCTCGTACCAACTATATTGTGACTTCTCTGGATATTCCGATATTGCAATAGGATCAGCAAAGATGCTTGGGTACGATCTGACCATCAACTTTAACCGGCCATATGCCGCAAGGACATTGTCTGATTTTTGGCGAAGGTGGCACATTTCACTCTCGAGCTGGTTACGTGATTATTTGTACTACCCACTTGCGTTAGGTTGGGGGAAGAAAACTAAAATGAAGCTATATGGAAGCCTTTTTGTAACCTTTGTTCTTATTGGCCTCTGGCATGGTGCAAATTGGACATTTGTTGTATTTGGGGCGATTCACGGTATTTATCTTGTGTTTGAATTGATGACTGAAAAAATACGAAAAAAGATACGAGCAATCCTCTTCTTGGATCGACATGAAAAGATTCATCACTTATTTCAAGTACTCATTGTCTTTTGTTTGGCGTCAATCAGCTTTATCTTCTTTCGATCTGAAACCATGTCAAAGGCTTGGTGGTTTATTAATCACATGTTTACATGGCCAAGCTTTAGCTTTATGCGCCATGAACTTTTAGGGTCACTTACTGCACATGTTGGCAATATTGTTTTTATTGTTGTGGTGCTATCAATTATTATTATGGAAGTTATCCAATACATTCAGTCAAAAAAGTCCACACTCTTTATCTTTGATGATAAGCCTAAATACATACGCTATGGCTGGTATTATAGTTTGTCACTTTTGATCCTTCTCTTTGGTTATTTTGGAGGAGAATCGTTTATTTATTTCCAATTCTAGTATGATTTCCTTTTTTAAAAAATTGCTATTGTTTATTCTCCCTCTCTGTGTGGTTTTTATTTTTCCTTCTGTGGTTACGTATTATGGTAGGGAGTATGTTTCTATCGAGTATGTATTAAGAACGCAGTTGCGGTTCCCAGAAGCACTGTTTAGTTTTGCATATAATGGTTCCACTTTTTATGAGTACAAGAAAAAACTTGTTGAAGCCACTAACCCAAAGGTAATCACACTAGGATCGTCCCGTGTCATGCAGTTCCGTGAAGAATTTTTCGACCCTGCGTCTTCTTTTATAAATGCTGGTGGAGCAGGGAAGTCCCTGGAGGATATCGAGAATTTTGTCGGCGCCTTATCAAGTACAAGCAGCATTAATGTGATTATTCTTGGACTTGATAAGGAAATTTTTGAGAGCCCATATCGCTCATTAGAGACCGGTAAGGATAGATGGCTTCCTGTACGTTTTATTGGCGTGGCAGTATCTATGTCACGTAGGATATATTTGGATTATCTTGCTCATAAGTATACACTTCGTGATCTGTATGATACTTCGATACACACAAAGCATGTCGGACTTTCAGCGCTAGTACATCAGAACGGTTTTCGAAAGGATGGCAGCTACAGGTATGGTGGAGCATCAGTTAATTCTTCACGTATTGCATATGTAAAATCAGAGGTTGCTGGAAGAGCAAATGCAATTGAAAGTAATGTTGGTATTGTTAATGATAAAAAGATAGTTATTGAACAAAATATCCAAGCACTCAACAGGATACTTGCCGATGCGAAACAAAAGAAAATAATTGTGCTGGGAATCATGCCGCCTTACCCGACCCCAATATATAATGCAATGGATAAAAGTGACGATTCATTTAAATTTATTTCAGGTGAAATATGTAAAAGTTTCAGGGATGCTAATTTCTTATTTTTTGATCTTTCTTCTATTAAGACATTCGGTGGGAAAGAAACAGAATTTGTGGATGCAATTCACGGGACAGACGCAATGCATTTGAAGATTATGATTTATCTGATTGAAGAGACATCAATCTTAGATAACTATACTGATATAAAATCTTTAAAGGATATGCTTAAGAAAACTAAAGGGGATTTCCTCACTTTTTAACTAGGCACCAAGGGCAATAATCGTAATGCCAAGTATTGTAAAAAATAACCCAATGAATGACTGGGTGGTAATTATGGCTTCATTAAAATAAGCAGGAAACCACTTTGCCAAAACCCACGCAAGAAAATACATTCCAACACTAGCACTTCCTGCAATTGCTGTGGCAAGGCCTGGGTTAGGTGCAATAGCAACCGATCGAAACAAAAGTATATTTCCTAAACCTCCTAAAATTATTCCAATCAATAAAATAGATCCAATTACCTTCCAAGGAATTGTGGTTACTTCAAAGACTGATTCACGTAACATAGTGCTTGCAATAGCAACACCTAAGAAATACCAGATTAAGAATATATCTGGTTTAACATGGTAGTTTTTGCTAAAAAAGCCAACGGCTAGATAAATGGGTATGGAAATAATAGTTGAAAGAATAACCATCAATAGCCAATTTTGTGCCATCTTATCTCCTGCTTAGTTCGATCGCTTCTAAAAGATTTTTGCTGACATAATTAACTTCAGCTTGGGTTAATTCTGCAAAGAAGGGAAGGGCAAGTGTTTGTTTGGATATCTCTTCTGTAATAGGCAGATCACCTTCCTTATATCCGTAATCCTTTTTATAAAATTCCTGCAAATGTATAGCTGGAAAATAAATATTTGTAGCAATATCACGTTCCTTTAGAATACTGATCACTTTTGCTCGGTCAATTGAATCATGTAGACGTATTACAAATACGAACCAACTTTCCTTATTATCTTTAGCAACATACGGGAGTATGATATCTTTGTTGTCACTAAGTTTTTTAATATACCTCTGAGCAACTGCTTCACGCATGGCAAGTAACTTGTTAATTTTTTTTAGTTGTGTAATGCCGAGCGCACAACTCATTTCATCTAGTCGGTAGTTGTAGCCAATCCTACTATGTCCAAGCCATGCCATGGAGTCTCTTCCTTGGTTCTTGTAACTCTTGCATAGCGTCGCAATCTCTTCGTTATTGGTTACAATCATTCCTCCTTCACCTGTGGTCATTTGCTTGTTTGGGTAGAAGGCAAAGATTCCTGCATCACCAAATGTTCCTGCCATTCGCCCTTTATGAGTTGCTCCAATGGCTTCACAGGCATCCTCTATGACTTTTAGATTATGCTTCTTGGCTATCTTCATGATGGCAGTCATATCACAGGTCTGTCCAAACACATGAACTACAAGGATTGCTTTTGTCTTAGCTGTAATTGCTGCCTCAATTTTTTTAGGATCAATACTATAAGTCTTTTTTTCTATATCAACAAAAACCACTTTTCCATCTTCAAAGAGAATACAATTTGAAGAAGCTACAAATGAAAAGGAGGTAGTTATGACCTCGTCACCCTTACCAATACCTAAAGACTTCACAATCAAGTGAAGGCCTGAGGTGCCACTATTAACCGCAATTGCATGCTTAACACCAATATACTTAGCAAAATTCTCCTTGAATTCAGCAAGTTTTGGACCAAGACTTAATGTTCCTGATTCTAAAACTTGAACAACCGCCGCTATGTCTTTTTTATCAATATGTGGTTTGCTTAAGCGTACTTTCATAATATATTAGTGTATTATAGTATTTTTATTTAGCTAAATTAAAAGCACTTAGGTTCTCATTGTCGTGTAAATTCTTTATAACTGTTTGACCTGCAGCAACAATACAGTTACTTCCAATACTTACCCCATGAACGACAGAGCTCCCCGTTCCTAAAAGACTATCTTCTCCAATTGTAACATTTCCAGAGATCATTACACCAGGACAGATATGTGTGTTTCTTCCAACTCTACAATCATGATTAATACAGGCTATATTACTGATAATAGCATAATCATTAATTACGACATCAGGTTGTAGAATTACCCCGTCTGCAATATAGACACCTTTACCGATATGTGCTACAAAATTAGAAAGTACTGTTGGCGCGATAATGGTTTCAAAACTGTAGCCTGCTTTTTCATATGAGCCTATGATTGCATTTCGTACTTCAGTTTTACCAACATGGCCAACCCCAAGAGCAAGGTATTTGGTTGTAAGATTTTTTTCAACGGGGTTTATTCTACCAAGTTTTGGCATTCCAAGGAGTGAAGTTTGGTCCTTGCTGTCGTCCAAAAATCCAATAACTTCATACTGAGGAAGTCGCAACAAAACTGCTGCCACACATTTTGCGTGGCCTCCTCCTCCTACGACAATTATCTGCTTTTTATCCATAACTATTTTAGTAAAAACTCTTTTAAATAAAGGGTCTATAGTATAAATACTACCACTAATAAAGTAAGATAACAACAAAAACAACTTATAAGTATGATACAATAAGTCATACTATTATGATTCTTTTTAAGAAAATTATATCCTTTTTTAGACGATATTTGTTTAAACATCCAGTCTATACTTTTACTTACATATTTTCTTTCTTTCTGAAAGATTTTTCATTTAAGATACATTTTTATTCTCAAGATGAGATGGTAAAGTTTCTTCGCGAAGGTAAGTCGATTCTTAGATTTGGAGACGGCGATATGGTAAGTATTCCTCTTGACTTACAACATACCGCAGGTAAGCCGGATGAAAGAATTAAAAAATGGTACCGTACAATTGTTGCAGAGTATCAACGCAGTAGTCCTTATATTTTATCTATTCCAAGATTTCTTAATTTGTCTAACGAGGATATTAAAAAAATAGGTCCAAGGAAGTTTAATTTGTGGCTTCCTGTCAAGGTGATGTTTTTACTTAATTTTAATAAAAAAGTTTCCTATATGGATTCTCATAACTTCTACTATGATAACTATTTTGAAAAGGTTGTCGCTCCAGTATTTTATGATAAAAAAATAATTTTTGTTGTTAATAAAGTTATGGCAGATAAGCAGCGGGCAAATATCAATCTTCCGTGGAAAGATATTGTTTATGTAGAAGCTCCACCATATAATGCAATTGATGCATATGATGAAATTGTTTCAAATATTAATAATGCACTTGAGAAGTATAACAAAAAAGATATTGTACTTTTTATTGCTATTGGTCCTGTTGCTAAACATCTTGTGTATGAGTATGCCCATAAAGGATACCAATCAATTGATCTAGGAAGATATGCAGATGTAATGTTTACAGGTGAATCGATTCAGCAATTTTCAATCTAAAATCATGATAAAAAATATTCTCAAAAAAATTATCCCTTCGTATTATGTTGATCGTATCCGTGTTTATAGAAAAAATAAACGATTTGCAAAAAGATTTTTGTATAATAATGGAGAGGTATTTTTTAAGAAAATAGAAACATTAGGTGTTTCTTTTGAGATTCTCCTTAATCCATTTTTAAACTCTGGTGTTGATGAAGCGATTGCTGAGTTTGGTTATTGGGAGCCTAAAGTTGCAGAGCAGATTAAGAAAATATTATCAGCTGGTGGGACTTTTATCGACATTGGAGCAAATATCGGGTATCATTCGTTGCTTGCTGCTAAAATTTTAGGTGATAAAGGTCGAGTGTATTCATTTGAACCACAAGATGCCATATATCATCAGTTTATGAAAAGTCTTGCAAAGAATAATCTTAAAAATGTAACAGTGTATAATACTGCATTATCTGATCATAGTGGAGGTTCAACATTGTATATACGAGAAGAAAATAGTGGAGGTTCAACATTATTGAAACTACCAAATATGGAAAGTTTCCATGTTGATTCTAGTTTAGAAGTGTCACTCGTAGTTCTTGATTCTTATATTGATAGATTTTCATTAGTTGATTTGATAAAGATCGATGTTGAGGGGCATGAGTATGAAGTTTTTAAGGGTGGACAGAAACTTCTAAGTACGTATCATCCAACCATTATTATGGAATTCAGTCCAGTTTTTTATATTCAAGATTATGCACATAAAGCAGAAGACTTAATTGATTTTCTAAAAACACTAGGGTATACATTTTTTGATATGTCTGAAAAACCAATTGACCTTAATCTGTGGTTGCAGGTAGGTAGTAATCGTACTTCTCAAATAGACGTTATTTGTAAATATAAGTTCTCTTAACATTTTTAGTTACTATAGAATGCCTTTAATTCAGCAAGTTGTTCGATAATTGGTTTTATTGACTTATCAGATGCAAGGCATTTATTGGTACCTACAGGAGATTCAAAAGGAATGATAGTTATTTCTTTTTCATAGACTTGCTTAATATCTTCTAATAATTCATATTTGCTTCGTATGGCGTCCGTCCCGTACTGCGTAAGGGTAGGGTAACTATTCCAGGTGTTAATGTGGTCCTCACACTGTTTTGCCCACTCTAATGTTGTGATGCCATTCCAGTAATGATTGGTGTAGCCATTTGTCTGACCGTTTGTACTTAAGAACCAGTCAAGAAGAGAAAGGCTTGTGTTCTCTTCATGGCCGATAATTGAGGTACGAATAATCTTCGTATTCTTAAATGACTCCTCGATCATTCTTGAAATGTCTGCCTTACTTTTACCATAGATATCTTCAGCATCTCGCACTGACTGTTTAGTATATTTCTTATCATTTGGTAATGTTCCAGAAAACTCGCAATCAGTAGAAGGATGGATGACTTTTGTTCCCAGAGTTTCTAAGAATACAGGAAGATCAACATTAACCTTCTGGTATGCTTCAGGTTGTGGTTTCTTCTGTGGAATAATACCAACGCAATTAATAATAAAATCTGCTTTAACAAGTGAAGGGTTATTCTTAAATGATTCATCGTCCCATCTATCGCTAATGGTCAGTAAGGTGTATAGATCCTTTTTTGTATCAAAGTATTTATAAACAGCGTTCCCTAACATTCCTTTATGACCAAGAATAAGGATTTTTTTCATTATAATTTTAGTGAGCTATTGGGCGGAAATAATTATGCTTCTTGAGCATTTCCTTTAGTTCAGTTTTTGATATGACGCAGTTCTCTGAACTTAAGCCATCTTTCATGGTCTTTACTTCATTGAACACTTCCCTGAAGTGAATCAAATAGGTGTCTGATTCTTTATGGTACTTAGTCCTGTCTATTTCGTGAGGTGAGAACATTTGTTCATGGATCTTCTCAGAAATTCTTGGTATGCCTGCTGTCCACTTAAGACCGAATTCCTCCTCATATATTTCAAAAAGGTCTTTGATCTTGAATGACTTTAAGTTAGGCACGATGTTATACCCAGTATGTTGAAATGCGAGCTCAATACTATCAAGCGCCTTATCAATATCAATCCAAAAACGTGTCATTTCCTCACCATAGAGACTTAGTGGGTACTTATGTTCAATGGAATTCCAGATAAGGGGAATAATTGAACCAGTTGAGTTAAGAACGTTACCATAGATAACTGATGATAGTTTTGTTTTTTCTTTTTCAGCATTAACGATGAATGCCTCACCGGCAACGAACTTCATGGCTCCGTAGAGAGTTGTAGCTGACCTGCTCTTGTCAGATGAAATGAATGCTGCAGCCTTTAGGTTGTTTCGTATTGCTGCCTTTCTTGAGTTGATTGCTCCACGAATGATCACTTCAATTGATTCTTCCACATTCTGGTCGACTGCCTCAATCTGCTTAAGTGATGCAGCAAAGATACCAAGAGTATGTCCCTTGATCGCATCATTTAATAAATCATAATTTCGCACGTCCCCAATTACACAGTTCACTTTAGGAAACTTCTTCTTGAGATAATAATGCTTGGCTTCGTCACGACTAAAGATCGTAATCTCATTGTTACTATAAAAGCGCTCCACCAGATGTTGACCAAGGAAACCAGCCCCACCAGTAATAAAGATTTTTTCTCCTTTGATCATGTATTTAGATATTTTCTTATTTTAGCACATAAGTTATCCATTTAACATCTGTCGAGAAATAGAATTAGTTGTGGAAAAGGCTCACCAACGTGAAGTCGGTGAGCCTTTTTAGTTTAACCATAAAGAGATCAGTCCTGGTTGGCTTTCATCAGTTGTGATGTAAGCAGTGGCTGATCGTACAGCCAGCGGAGATAGTCTTCCCAGACTTCCACCGTAGCAACATCGCCGGGAGAGCCACTTTCTTTTTTAAGTTGGTAGCTCTTCATTCGAGGGTCTGCCTCGGCATGAATGACATCCATCTCACATAAGTCGCGCACTAGTGACTTGGCATCAAGTAGTGATCGCTCAAATGGCGAGATCGGAGTTGTCTTTGGAATGATGGGAATTCTGATTCCAAGACGCCTGAAAGATTCAACGGTCGTGAGCAATCCACGGAGAAAGTGAAATGATGGAATGTACAAGGCGACGCTTGTGATTCCGAGTTCTTTGACCTTCTCAGCAACTCAGGTGGCTTGCTGACCAGCATGGCCGGCATGAATCTGGGTATGTACCCCATGTTGGCGACGAAGCCCAAGAGTCTCCTCCATCTTTGATAAGGAGAACTTCTCTTCGGCAACATCTTGCTCATGGTACCCAGCCACCAAGAGGTGGCGCTTGCCGATGCCATTGTTCCAATCCAAGACTGCATGCCGTGGCGCAGCATCAAGAACGATTCCAGGCCAAGCAACAAGTGCGTCGACTTCCCGGAGAATTTCTGATGTGTGTGGAACGGAGAGTGCCTGGATCGCAAGGCTGTAGAAGATACTAGTTTCTGTTGGTGTTCCTTTGTGGTTTATGCGGTTAGCTGCTGTAGTATACTGGCTCATTCTGAACTCCTAGTTTGTGGAAGAAAATATGTACTAGCCAAGTTTAGGATATCATTTTTCTTTACTTTTGTCAATCATTGACAAAGTTAAGTATATTTGGTACTTTGTATATAGATAATCTTGAAAATAACCTTTCCAAGATTACTTATTCCCACTTAACCCTCTTAAGGAGTACTTAATGAACTTTAAAGTTGGCTTTGTTACCATGGTATTTCTATGGGGAACAATGGCGATGATACCAATTGCAAAACTTTTGCCGTACGATGCCTATCTGCTTACTTTCGTGCGAGGTGTTCCGGCTGTTGTTATTGCTGGGTTATTGCTTTTCTTCACAAAAGGGAAAGTTCAGTTGCCAAGCAAGAATACCGTCCAGTGCGTCCTTGCGTTTACTGTAGCAGCCTTTGCACTCTTTCAGGCAATTATCTTTTGGGGGCCAGGTCTTAGTGCCGTGATTCTTGATATGGCCGTGCTCGTCAATTTTGTGATCGCTTGGTCTCGAGGGGAAAAACCAAATAAGGTTCAACTTTTGATTTTTGCTTTTGCCATCGTCGGCTCATTTCTCGCCGTTCGGGGGTGGAGCATCGAAGGGTTCTCTTTTTTTGGGCTTGTGTGGAGCCTTGTGGCAATGATAGCAAATGGTCTATTTATCGAATGTATCACAAAAGGAGACCAAGAACTCCCGGTGCAAGTTTTTTGGCTTGGGTCAGGACTTGCTTTGCTTGGTGGAGTGTTTTCATTTTCCACTCTTGGGGTTTTTTTGGATTTGTCACCAAGACAGATCATACTTACTACGATTCTAGGGGTTACTACCGGAGCAATGAATTTCTTTTTTGGATTTCTTGCAGGTAAAAACCTGAAACCAGTAACTCTCGGGTTGCTTGTTCTGGGTGTTACCCCTTCGATACTCATCTCGTCGTACTTTATTCTCGGAACAGCACTCCATGCTGACCAGTTGGTGGGAGTTGTGGTCATGATTACCTCCCTTGCTGTGTTTAAGACGATTTCAGCGAAATGAAGTAAGGGTTTTGTGAAAATGGTTTTGAAACACCAAAGTTGCCCATCAACTTTGGTGTTTTTATTTGCAACTCAATACCTTAATTGTCAATAGTATACTAATGTTGGTTTTCTAGTATACTTATATAGATATAAAACTTAAACAACTGAAACTGATTAACTAATTAACTGAAACTGATTAACTAATTTAATAATTTAAATTTATATGTATCCAAAAGTAACCGCGGTCACAATCATGTATGGAGACCGATGGAAGTTCCTTTCACAAGTTGTCATCGCGATTATGCGCGATCCGCATATTACTAAGTTTGTCATTGTTGATAATGGGTCGGCTATTAAAGGGCAGATACAAGAAGGCGTTAAGAGCTATGGAGACAGAGTGGTAGTCATTGAGACAGGCAAGAATCTTGGTTCTGCTGGAGGATTCGCTAAAGGTATTGAATACGCACGAGGAACTGACTGTGACTTCGTCTATCTTCTTGATGATGATTCAGTTCCTGAAGATAACTCAGTAAGCATGTTCATGGAAACGCTCAAGCTCTTCCCGGACAAGAAAATTGTTCTTTCGGGTAATCGCCACACAGTGCTTGATAATAAGGAAGTGTTCTATAAGCGCTCAATACTAGATGACACTCCACGTGGGACTTTTTTTGAAGTATTTAGTTTCCGTAAAATAATGCATTTCTTTGGTCTCTTTTTTATTCAGAATAAGAAACACCTTAAGCGCGGACCATTTATACCAATAATTCCAACGGAGGCATTTATCTATGGGGGAGCATTCATTCCAATTGAAGCTATCAGACTGGCTCCATTACCTGATGCCTCACTATTTCTTTACGGAGACGACATTGAATACTCTTGGAATATCAAGAAGCTCGGATATCAGTCATATCTTGGTGTGCACCCAAGGCTTAATGATGTTGATCATACGTTTGGTGAAAACGGGTCACATATTTTCAGTCAGTTCGATAAGAAGACGTTAGATTTCAAAGTGTACTACAGGCTTCGGAATATGGTTCGTCTTTCAGTACGCCACAGCCACCAAGCAAGATGGGTATTATTCCTTAATATTATTTTCTGGGTACTCGGACTCTATATTCTAGGATTCTTAAAAACCGGGCTAACTTCAACGTACTTTAAAAGAGTCGCACTGATGGCAAAGGCCGTGTATGCTGGATATTTCCCACTCTCACATACTGCAAAGGAAATTGAAAACTCTTTCTTCGCTAAGTAGCTGAGAATTAATCGTATTTGCTAAATACGTAGTCTTTATTCTCATACATTGTGCTTTCGAACTTGTCTCTACGTTGTTTAACAAGAAGTGGAACGAAGTGGTATAACTTAAGTCCATTTTTAATTCTGGCGATGTTTTGAATACGATCCGCCGGGTAAATAATGCCTTTCTGTACCTCAAGTAATTTTGCTACTCCTTTTTTAGTCACCAGGTAACATCCTGCAAGATAGATTGGACGATAGAATTTTGCAGGCTTACCACGTCTATAGACACTCCTATAAAGTTCATTCCGTAGTCCTTCATATATTGAGTAGAAGCTAAGAACAACTCCTTTTGCAAGATAGAGTGGAATTTTAAGATAAAGATTAAGTGATGGTATTTTTTTAAATTGCTCTGACAATAAGAAGAACCAAAGTTTCATATACTTATATCCAACCGTGGGATAGTTAAATGCAAGATACTCCCAATCAGTTTTATTTTTATGTCGTTCCTTAAGTACATAATCTATAACTTCCTTGAAGTTGCCTGGCAGCTCAACATCATCTTCCAAAATAAGAACATAATCCAACTCCTCGTTCATTGCCTGTTCTAAAATAAGACGATGCGACATCGCACAACCCTTTTCAACTAACGCTAATGATGAGCCGTTATATTTTCTCGCAATCTCGTCACTATAAACATCACTAAAATCATACGTCTTACCATCTACTCCAGGCTGGCGAATAAACGAAATAGCATTGGAATCCAATTGGTTACTCATGAAGACAAGTCGCTCCTTACTTTTGTCCATATTAATAAGAAAGGTTTTGAACTTCATATGTTTATGATTTTATAATCGCGAAGCATTCCCTTCTTGTTTGTTTGAAAAATAGAATAGAGCAGGGAATAAGGAAATATGAGACAAGCGTGGCATATGCCGCACCCTTTATTCCATACTGTGGAATCCATAATAAGTTAAGAAGAACATTAGTTATCATCGGCATGAGAGATGAAAAGAAAAGTATTTTCCTATAGTTTTCTGCAATAAGATAGTTAAGGACAAGGGCACCTAAAAATACTGAAACGGTTGCCCATACGTATATCTGAAGGACTATCACGCCACCCATAAACGCACTTCCATACAATGTTTTTATGATATAAGGTGCAAGTAATGTAATTGGCAGGGATATGAATGCAGCAAGCAAAATAAGGAATATTCCAAGCTTCTTTAATCTTGCATGATAGAGTTCAATTCCTGTCATCTTGGCGTTAATTATCGCCGGGAATAGTGCTGTAACTAATATACTTGGAATAATATACCAAACTTCGGCGATACGTACTGCTGCATCATAGATTCCAACGGATGGAGTGTCGATCATGTGCTTAAGGAACACCTGATCAATACGTGAATAAATAAGTACAAAAGCTGTAGAGAATAATAGTGGCCAAGAGTCCCTAAGTATCCGTAAGCTTATGTCTTTATCAAACCTCCAAGCAGTTATATGACCATGTAGTTTTGTTTTGTAGATGTAGATGTAGAATGCCATATACAATATCGGTTCAAGAAGAAGAATGAGCGCCAGGTAGATGACGCCTTGGTGCGACATGATAGTGAGTACTTTAAGAATGTTTAAAATAATTATTACTATAAGAGTAATAATCGAAGGATATTTTGATTGGACTCTCGCCTGGAATTCATGATTGATAATTTGGAATGAGTTGAAAATAAACGTACCAGTTAAGATAAATATAAGTATCTTAGAAACATCGTTATCAACCAAGAAGATTGCCACAATGCTACATATTGCTGCAGCAAATGAACCTGCGGTAACTTTGATAACAAACGCACTCCCTAAAAGTTTATTAGATTCACTTGGCCTCTTAATAAGGTCTCTATAGAGAATATTATCTATTCCAATTGTTGAAATGAAGGCAAACAAACCAACAAAACTTAGCGCATAGCTTAATTGCCCATAATTGCCTGGACCAAGGTTTCTTGCAATAAATACTGTCGCAAAGAATGAGATGACCATTGAAAGAAAGCGAGAAACAAGCGACCAACTAGTGCTTTTGAAGTACTTCTGAAAACCACTATCTGACCACTTTTTTGTAATTTCTGTAAGTGAGAAGTACTTCATTGATATACGCATTATAGCATTTTATTTATAATGAAGAGGGGTGTCCTCGTGTTATTTGCGAAACATCTTAAAAGGAATATGTAGCAATCGTAAAGCAATATAAAGGACAAATGGAAATGAAAATAAAAGCTTTGAAGGTTTTCCTTCATAGAGTAACTTTGAAATTGTTACAATCTGTTCGCTCATGCTGCGTTTGCGAAAGTTAAGTCCTTGATCAATACTATACCCATCGCTAATTGTAGAATTATGATCATGATAAAACATTTTGGAATGAAGACCAATCTGGCAGAAGAAAAACCACTCCTCTCCTTGCTTTACGTGTCTAGAAAAATGAGCATGGATATGGGTTATTAGTTTGGTTTCAATGCAATGCGTTGCGTCCCCCTTGCATCGTTTTAAAATAAGATACTGCCAGACATAGCTGTAGAGCATATCATCATGTGGGAATTTCGTTATTGATTCACCGCGTTTGTACGCTCTATTAGTCACAAACCATCTCTGATTACTGTGAAGCAAAATAAGCTCACGGAATGTCTTAAGCGCATCCGGCGCTAGGTAGTCATCATCATCCAAGAAGATAATCCATTTTGAATCGGCGGAAATCTTTTCAAGTCCGTAATTACGGGAGAAGTTCACTCCTCTGTTGATTGGGTTAACATGATAGTGGATGCGCGCATCGTTTATCGAGGAAGAAAATTCCTTGTAGGTTTCATCATGTGGTGAATCATTAATGATAATCATTTCCCAATCCGTATATGTTTGGGTAAGAAGTGAAGTGACAGCACGAATGAGCTTATCTTTTCGTTTGTGGGTTGGGGTGATGATGCTAAATTTCATGACTTTTATCTTGTCTAGTTTGCAATACAAAGTAAATTGGTCTGCCTCTTTTTATTCTTAAAGTGTGAGACAAAAAGTTCCAAGTCAGTAACTTCTTTCATGTCATCCTCTATGTCATAGAGAGCGTACCCGGCTTTTTCAAGCAATGAAACGATCTTTTGGCCATGGCCCTTTCCTTGCTTCTCATAAAATTCGCCAGAAAACTCAACCAAGATAATTGGATGATGTTTATATAATGATTCTTGTATTCCTAAGAGCACCTCATATTCATATCCCTCAACATCAATCTTTATCATATCTATGGTAGATAGATGGGAGAGCTGGTTATCACCATTTTTAATTGATACTGTTATCTCCTCTTTTCCACTTTCTTCATTAACAAGCGAAGAGCCTCCAATATTTTCTTTAGAAATATAGAGCGTTTCGCTAGCTTCTCTTGCTCCAAGAGCGAAATTCTCTGCATGAATAATTGATTGGAAATGATTAGCATGGCTGCTATCTTGTAACTGCTCATATACATGTGGGATGGGCTCAAATGAGTATACCGATCCGTTCTTGCCTACAATTGATGCGGCATACATGCTATGTTGACCAATATTTGCCCCGATATCAATAAAGGTCATCCCTGGTTGTAAATACTTGGAGATTATATCAAGAATAAAAGGTTCGTATACTCCATAAAGATAAATATGCTTGTCTATGAATCCATTAACAGGGGAGATGTAGAGCTTGAAGTTTTCGGTAGCGTGGCTCAAGGATACTAATTGCTTGGTTTTGAATGTGATGAGCCGTATGAGATCAAGAGCATCAACAATATGCAGTAATAATTTTTGCCAGATAAAGAGTACCACTTTGAAAAGCGAAGTTGGTAAGATTTTTTTTAAAGAGTATTTAAGCGAGCTTCTATTAATCATATCTGTTTAGTCTTAGGTGAATCGCAGGATTCTTTTGAGTATTTTCTTGACACCGAGTGCCTCGATAATTTTTTTACCTGTACTGTATATCCCTATTCTCTTAAAGAATTTGTTTAGTGGTGAACCCCAGGAATAGTTCCATAAATGGACACCATAGACTTGGGTACCCAGATCTTCCCCGTGCCAATCCTTAATATGCTCCGCATCAAACGGATAAAAAGCTTTTGGGGGCATAACTGTTGTATCATTCGGATGCAGTATGTTATAAAGTTCAGTCATGATAACTGGGTTTGGCTTCAGTTCTGTAATCGTATCGTATTTTCTCCGCATCTCCTCTATGAAAGGATTATTCGGTGTAGCGCCGATCATACCGCAGCTGATGAATTCCGGAGATTCTCTTCCTAGAAGGAGCGAGGTATCTAAAAGCGAATCAAGTGGTTGGACCAAAAGCATATCAGTATCCAGATATATCCCGCCATCTCGAAGAAGCGCAATGAGGCGTACATAATCTGCAACAAAAGCGAACTTTCGCTCCTTGTACATACGTGCGGTAAATGGATGACTTTCCAGATCAAAACTGGCTTCATTCCACCTTATTATTGTATAGTCAGGGCAATATCTTTTCCAGCTTTCTATACAACGCTCTATGAGTTCACCTTGTGGGGTGTTGCCGAACCAGCAGTAATGGATAATTTTAGGAATCATGAAGGTTAAACAGTACTCATTTACTAATGAAGTATATCACTTTCCCGGTACTATTTATACTCTTTTGTTAATGGTCTGAATTTGTCTAGGATTCCATTACCTTTGTGATACACTTCAATAATTATTCCGTAATAACAAAAGTTTTTAAGTATTATTTCGTATGCAAAATATTATAAAGAAAGTGGTGTGGGTGTGTCTTGCGATTATTCCTTTCATTGTGCTCCATGTGGCAGATGGAAGTAAGCTTGATGTTATCAGTTGGTTTTCAGGAAGTGGGATGTTTTTCCCATTTATTTCTGGAAAGAATATTATTTTTAGAATCCTCGTAGAAGTTGCACTTGCTGGATGGGCAGTGCTCGCACTCTCGGATTCTTCGTACAGAATCAATATCAAGAAGTCTCCAATAATGATAGCGTACGGGCTTTTCATTATCGTGCTACTCTTGGCAGACCTTTTTGGTGTTGACAGGGAAAAGAGTATGTGGAGTAACTTTGAACGAATGGAAGGATTTGTTGGGCATATTCACTTCTTTGCGTACTTCTTCGTGCTTACAGTGATGGTACGAACACTCACTGAATGGCAGAAGATGTGGAAATTTTTTATCGCTGCGAACGTACTCGTTCTTATGTATGCATTTGGTCAACTGCTCGGAGCAAAAGGTCTTTTCTTTGCCAACTATTTCCCTCAAGCTGCGACTTGGTTTTCATCACGTTTCCAGATTCACATGAGTGAGAACCGTCTCGACGCAACCATTGGTAACTCAGCATATTTTGGTATTTATTGTTTGATGCACTTCTTTATCTTAGGAATGTTGTGGTCACAATCAAAGGAACCAAAGAGGCAATGGCTTTATCCAGTCCTTATGTTCATAAACTTTATTGGAGTTCTCTACTCCGGTACCCGTGGAACAATGATCGGGATTATGGTTGGTAGCTTTATAACACTTGGGATTATGGCATGGAAAGGGGACAGAAAACTCAAGAAGATTTTTGCTGCGTGTATTCTCGTTCTTCTGGTACTGATATCTTCAATCTTTGTATTTAAGAATTCTTCATTTATTAAGTCATCTTCTGTTTTATCACGTATCTCCTCCATTTCTCCAAATGACATCACAGGAGCGAGTCGTCTCTCCATGTGGAAGATTAGTTATGCTGCATGGAAGGAAAGACCAGTGCTCGGATACGGACAAGATAATTTTAGTTATATCTTTGCTCGTAAGTTTTTACCTGAAAGAATGTGTAACCTAGAACCTTGGTATGACCGATCCCACAATGTATTCTTCGACTGGCTTGTGGCAGCGGGGACTCTCGGACTACTTGCCTATCTTTCACTGTACGGTGTAACTCTATGGTTTATGTGGAAGCGTGATAATCATATGGCGCTTAATGAAAAGGCGATTATCACAGGAATGCTTGCGGGATACTTTATCCACAACTTCTTCGTATTTGATAACCTTACAAGTTACATCCTCTTCTTTGCATTGCTTGCGTACATTACTTCACGAACAAAAGCTGGAGGGGAACATCATGGGAAGGTAATGTTTGATAAAGATCAGATGACACTTCTTGTTGCACCGCTTATAGGAATCCTTCTTGTCGTGACGTTTTATTATCTTAACTATCGCCCATTGGTTGTTAATAAGCTTGTGATCGAAGCGATGAGCATTGTTCAAACAGATCAATCTAAGACATTTGCAGATAAGGTAAAAATTCAACAGGATAACTTTATGAATGCTATTGCGATGAATACGCTTGGAAGTATTGAAGCTCGTGAACAATTCCTTCAGATGGCGGTACGTATGGGTCAGATCAAGATCCCGGAGACTCTCCCTGTAGGTGATAAACAACTAGCAGTAGGAGCACTTAACGGTATTTTGACTGCAGCTACAAAAGATATTGAAGCTTCATATGAGGCAAATAAAACAGATGTTCGTATGCTTTCTATTTATGGAATGTTCTTTAATGGTGTAGGCAACCCTGCTGCAGCTGAAAAAGTCCTTAAGGACGCGCGAACCCTTGCTCCAAATAAGCAGCTCATTTCTTTTGATCTCATTAGGTCATATCTTCTTCAGAAGAAGTTCGATGACGCGTATAAACTTGGTCGTTCTACATATGATCTTTCCATTACGTGTACGGATGCACTTAAGTGGATGATGATCAGTGCAGCGTATAGTGGGAAGTACAAAGAGGCGAACGCTTATGCTGGTTCAAAGGGGCAGGAATTTGGCTTTGACCCAGATGTTCTAGGAGGCCTCGTATCTTCAGGGCAATCTGGAGTAGCAATTGAAGTATTAAATGCTGCCAAGAAAAAGAATCCTGAGTTATCTTCACAGATTGATGAATACATTAAACAGCTCCTTGCTCTCCCACGGAAATAAGTTATACTAATCAGGTGAGTGCACAAAGGTGTGCCCTACAAGATAAATAAATGCCTGCATAATACCACTCTTACGAGTGGTATTATGTTTTTTATGCCAAAAAGTACTTCATCTGCTTTGTTGCGACAGATTTTTGCTCCCGCACTGTACTACTCGTACACCTTGGTCGCAAAAATCTGTCGCGCCTCGCATCTAAAGCATTTTTTTGGCATAAAAACTATATATGGCAATATTGAAATGATATACTGCAATTATGAGATTATTTTTAGTGCGACATGGAGAGACAGACGCAAATCGTGTTTTAGGGCATGGTGTTACAGGTCCGATACATGACGAACTAGTCACCTTTAAGTCAGGGGATGATACAAATGTTCCACTTAATATATATGGACGTGGACATGCAGAATATGCGGGTGGGGAGCTTCCAGATAATATTGATGAGCTCTATGCATCTCCATTGCTTCGAGTAAAAGAAACTGCAGAAATTATTGCAGCAATAAAAAGGACAGATCCTAAAAACATTCAATTTCGTAGTGAGCTAATTGAATATCATCAGGGGTCTCTTGAGGGTTTAACAACAGAGGAAAAAAGAGAACGTATAGCTGGACAATCTTGGGGTTCTGGGCTTCTTTGTAGTTACGATTATACTCCTTGGGGTGGGGACAGCTGGGAAACTATATATGCTCGATTAAGTTCTTTTTTTGAAGAACTTAAAAAACACGGAAATGATAAAACTATTGTCTGTGTTACAAGTGGAGGTGTAATTCGTATGGCGTATAAGATTTTCTTTTGGGATAAGTCTCCAGGAATTACAAAACATATTGTAGTTAAAAATGGATCAGTGCATGAGTTTGTTATTGATTAAATTACCTTTATCCCTTTGAACTATTTTTAATATACGGGTATACTAGATAGCGTGGTTACCCACTTCGCAAGTAATTGCGGTGGGCGACTGCGCTCACATAAGGCATTTATCTTTGGAGCATGCCACGCTCACCACAATTGAGTGCGAGGCAAAAGAAAAGCGATATCAATGATGTCGCTTTTCTTTTGCAGTTTCTTTTACTCGACAAGCATGTTCTCAGTCAGACTGCTTACGTTAACAGTCTTCCACCGACCAGCTTCCATTCGCCAGAATCTTCACTTTAGGTGTCTCATCTTCTGCGATGTGAAGTAGTCCAGTAGAAGCAATCATGAGGCCGTTGTCAGTTGATAGATTTCTATTTGGAATGAAAAGAGTAAAACCTTCAGATTCTGCAAGTCGCTTAAGCGCTGATCTGATGTGCATGTTGGCACTTACTCCACCTCCTACGATGAGCGTGCTTGCACGTGTTTCATAGAGAGCTTGTTTTACTTTGGAAACTAAGACATCAGTCACAGCATTTTCAAACTCAAGCGCAATCATCATTTTTGTCCTATCATCTAAACTCCCTCGTTTTTTCACTCTCGTCAAAACGGCAGTTTTTAATCCACTAAAAGAAAAATTAAGATCTCCACTATGAATCATCGGACGAGGTAACCGCAAGTCTTCATCAACAATAATTCCCTCCTTGCGTGCATGTTCTGCAAGGCGAGATATCTCAGGTCCGCCAGGATACGGAAGTCCGAGCATGCGAGCAGCTTTGTCAAAAGCTTCTCCAACTGCGTCATCACGAGTTTTCCCTATAACTTTGTAGCTTCGTAATTTTGGTACATGTACAAGCTCTGTATGACCACCAGAAATAAGGAGCGCAACTGCAGGGAGATCAAAATTAGATATTTCATACACATCTTCGGTAAGAGAGATAAGTCCCGCTACGATATGTCCTTCCATGTGGTTAATCGGATACACAGGAATATCCCAAAGAAGTCGAAGAGCAAGTGCAGCGTTGATGCCTACCCACAGAGCTGGCTCTAGTCCTGGTCCTTGTGTGACCGCTATCGCATCAATTGCTGGCTTTTGTATTCCCTCAAAGAGTACTTTGAGTGCAGCGAGCATTTCTGGTTCACGTTCAAGAAGAATGTCTAATTTTTTACGTTCTGCGTTCGGGATGTGGTAGGTATTTGTTCTTTCCACAAGAAGGCCTGCTTCTTCAAGAGCTTCTGCAATGAGTTGAGTAATTGCTTTTGTATGCTCACGCTTAGCAAGGGCAGGGAACACTCCACCATATTGTCTATGGAGGTCAATTTGAGAAAGCACTTTGTGAGAAAGTGATTCAAAACGTACCTGCTTGCCACGCACACGTTTAACAAGCGAAATAGCTGTTTCGTCACAGCTGGTTTCTATGGCAAGTAAAATCATAGGTATAGTAGATTAGTTACTAGTGACTAGTAGTTAGTGAATACAAGTATACTACAGGCCTATAGTCTTTAGCTATAAAGGGCTTTTAAAAAATTTTAAACAAAATGCGAAAAGTATCTTGCATAAAGTGGAGGTGTGTCGTAGAGTAGAGGCATGAAATTAGTAATTCTCAGTGTTGGAAAAGAAAATGAAGAAATAAGTAAAGATCTTATAAAACATTTTGAACTTCGAATCTTACGCTACTGCCATCTTGAATGGATTTTTATTTCACATGATAGTACTCAAGAAAAAGAAGGGGAGAAAATTCTCGCACATCTTAAAAAAGAAGACTACGTAGTGCTGCTTGATGAAAAGGGAAGAGATATGAAAAGCGAAGCGCTCGCTCAACTTGTGGAAAATAGAATGGTGGATTCTGTAAGGAGGATGGTATTTATTATTGGAGGCGCCTACGGCGCCTCTAGCTCCGTCGAAGAACGTGCAAACTATACCTGGAAATTATCTTCTCTTGTGTTCCCTCACATGCTTGTACGGGTGATACTAGTTGAGCAGCTCTATCGAGCCCTCACAATAATCAAAGGGGAGAAGTATCATCATGCCGATGAGCGGGGATGAATTAGCAAATTCGCTTCTAACCTGGCAGGATTCGGAGTATATTGTTGGGTTTAGTCAGTGATTGAAAAAGGAAAATATAAAGAGGAAATAGAATTAACCTATTCTTCATGTTATTAACCTTTTGCATTATTGAGTTATATCAGAAAACATAAAATTTAGATAAGATTAATAGACTCGTATCGGCTCAAGCGAGGATCTTCCATCTTTGGGAGTAATCAAATTTATTACGTCTGGGTTTTCTTTATGCATAAACTTACCATTTGTAAAGTTTAAATATTGTATGGTTGACGCCTTTGGATAAATTCTATTTTCAAATTCATTTTTTTTCTTAAGTTCCATTTCGGATTCTTTTTCATCAGAGCACCAACTAAATTTATTTGTACTTATAATAATGTTTTGCAATAAATCAAATGTCAAAAAAGTCTGCCAAGCACAGCCGCCATCTCCACTTCCTTTTGATAAAATTATTTTATTTCCATTCAGAGTAAAGCCTGAAATAGTATTTTCTTTAATACCAGATGCGAGTTTAGTACTTGTCCCACTAGTAGTGTTAAAAGTTTTTAGCACATTATTACATGTACCCATATATACATTACAGAAGGGTCCAGACAAATAGTATATAAGATGACCCCTTATAAAAAAATCTGACAAAAACTCTTCTTTGTTTAAACTTAATTTTATTTGAGACACTTTAGCAATATCACTATTTTCTATCTTACTTAGACCTCCATCTTTATTTATAAAGTAAACAGTCTGATCATGATACACAAAGTTACTTGCCGGATAAACATCTCCTTTAGCTCCAGACATATGGATCAACTCTTTACTTTGAGAGTTAGGTGCCTCCATAAACTTTAAGTCAACTTCAAGCCCGTTATCATTATCATGATTCCAATTATTAGTGTTTGTATATTGAAAATATATAACTCCATTTTTATTAATTGTTCCAATATTTATTGGAACAACATTAGAAGACGATGCTTTCTCAATAATCTGAGTAACTTCACCTCTAGGTTGCTGTATTGTGGTTGGAGGAAAAGTGTGACCTACTAATCCTGAAAATAAAGCAATAATACTCGCAAAAAATGTAGCTAATGTGTTCATGTATAAAGTTTAGCATGATAGAGTTGATTTTTTCTCAAAATACATTCAGTATGTTGATATTATGGACACCTCCTTCAAACTTCAACTCGAAAAGCTCTATGATCTAGCGACTTCCGCGACCGCTACCACCAACTTCTACAATCAGGTGTATACAATTCGATACAGGAGATTCGGTCACCAAACATATCTTTTCCTTTTCGTCCTTTGGACTGAAGAAAAAGACTATTTCGCGACCCCGAGAAAAACCGAAAAAATTATTATTCAAAAATACTGCACCCAATTTTTGAATAATAATTTCGTAGACCGGTTTTCCATTCGACTCCTCACGCACGACACGCAGGTGTCGTCGGTCACCAAATTGGTATTTTGTTTCGTAACTTCGTTACTTACAAAACACTCAATTTCGCGACCCCGGCTTCGACGTCACAGTTTTGACTACAAAACTGGCTTCGCGACGTCTCAGTTCGACTCCTCTATCACCTCACAAACAACAATCACTCAAAGCTCTGCTTTGAGTTCATATGTTTGTGGGCGATAGAGGAGTCGAACCTCTGACATCCACAACGTCAATGTGGCGCTCTACCAACTGAGCTAACCGCCCGTATTTATATTTATTTCACCGACTCACTCTGTGCACGCTTATCAATCTATTTATGGCCAAGCCATGAATCTGCTGATTCACAACTGCTTCATGCGCTTGCTAGCTTCGGAAGTCTTCGCGGCCGAGCCGTCTCGCGTCGAAAGCCTGTTGGCTGTTCGACATCTTCGCGGCCGAGCCGTCTCGAACTAACTGCCTCGATGCTTCATACTATATCATAATCTTAGTCCTATTCCCAAGTTGAAATAACCATGTTTTTATGGTAGTATTGTTTTTACTTATCCAGGTTGCTAAGAAGCAATTAATGATGACAAAAACGGCCCCATCGTCTATCGGTTAGGACATCGGCTTTTCATGCCGGTAAGCGGAGTTCGACTCTCCGTGGGGTCACAAATAGCAACAAAGCGGTCGTTGAAGCACTCAAACCCTTTTTTGCACTTATAATTCAATGTGTTTTGGGAAACATAAAGTTCTGAAAAGATTACACGGATAATTCTTTCCTTTTCGTGTGGTTTTGCGAAATCATAATATGGAATAACATTTTTTACGAGTTCTGAAAGTCTATGAACATCCTTCATTGTTTCGTGCATAGCGATGTCAGAAATATCTTCTTTCGTTTTAAGATTTGTTAGTTCATCATTAAGTTTTGTTTCCTCTTCAAGCAGTCCTTCAGGTGTATATACTCCTGTTTTTAGAAGTGTGAGTTTGTTTGAGTTTATGTATGCGAGATCTTCTCGTATCTTTTTCTTCTTTCTCTCCATTTGGTCCAACTCTTTGTGTCTTTTCTCTTCAAGTAAAGCAATATCAGTACCAGCACAAGCATTCATTTGTTCAATTTCATCATCGGCAAATGACAAACTACTAATCAATTCACCAACCTTACCACTAATGAAATCAAAGTTGAAGTTCTTGAAGGTGTTTTCACATCCACTCACACAACGTGAGTTGTAATACTGTATTCCTTTCTTTATATATGGTGTGTATACACGTGCACAATGTTCACAACGTACAATGCCACGAAGAGGGCAATCAACTTTTTCTACATAGTGAATACTAACCTTCTTCTTTTCAAGCATCTTTTGAACATCCTCAAATAGATCATCAGGTACGAGTGCTTCGTGACTGTTACTTGGGATATATTTACCTTCTGAGTTAAGTATTCTTCCTGTATTAAAACGATTTGAGAGTATTCTACTAATGAGACTTATATTTACAGGGCGTGAGGTTTTTTCTATTTCTTCAAACTCTCCTTCTTCAGAAAGTATCTCTTCTTTAGTTCTCCTTCGTCTCATAGGCACAGTCACCAATCCTTGTTCTTTTGCATAACGAGCAAGGTCAGATAAACTCCATTCACCTGTAGCGTAGTATTCATACATTTGTCTGATAATAGGTGCACGTATTGGATCAAATGGCTTGTGGTCCATATTACCTTCATTGAGATACCCAATTGGCGCACGATAGGTGCACACTCCTTTTTCTCGTGAGTTTCTTGTTGAGATAGTGACTTTCTCACTGGTAACACGTGAGTGGTGCTGTGAGAACATTCCATCAATATCCATATGAAGTGCACCAGCACTTGTTTTGTCGTAGTGTGCGTATACAAAGCGAAAATCAACACCCTTACGCATAAGCTTCCTCACGAGAGTATCATCACCTTTGTTTCTACTGATACGGTCCCAGCAAAGACACACAACACCTTTGAAATATCCCTGACTTACAAACTGAAGCATCTTTTGAAACTTTGGTCTGTCAATACGATATTGGACCAACCCATCATCTGTGATGGTTATATCATTGTCTTCGGTGAAGCCAGAGTGCTTTTCAGAGATAACGCCATCAGCACAAAATCCCTTGATAGTAATGGGTGCAATTGGAAGTCGTTCACGAAATGCGTAGCGTGTATTCTCTGACTTTTGGTATGAAATAGAGTTCTTTTGGTTGTCAGCTTCGTCTGTACTTTTTCTTCCGTATGCTAAATAGTGGTCACGGTATTTACCGCTTAAAATGTCAGCTATCAAATCTTTTTCAGTTTTGACACTAGTTTTTTTCATATACATTTACATTTGAGAAACCTTCTTACGAATAACACCGTCCACAATTTCATACCCTTCAGACACCATTCTTCTATGTATTGATTTTAACACGTCACCGAGTTCTTCTAAAGCCAAAAGTGTGTCTTTTGAGAGTGGATACTGTGATACTACTTTTTGATTACGCAAAAGCCCAGCCTGACCCTTGTGAGGGTTAAGCTGTGACGTATTGTGTTGGTCATTGTGTAGTATATCCATAGTGATAAACAGTCTCGTCCTGTCGTTACTTTTTGTATTGCGAAAACGCCCTAAAACTTTCATCATAGAGCTTCGCAATCTTCATTCGCTTCTTTGTTGGTTTCCCAGCGTGAGTGAACTTCACTGTCTTCTTGTGAAGGTCTTCAATCTTTTGGTCCAGCTCTATTACCTTGAAAAGTGGGTAGTATCTGTAGTTCTTGGTTACATTCCTTGAAGAATAAGTAAGGTCATAACAGTGTCTACATCCGAAATAATCACCATCCTTATAGAGCACACCAACACGTCTACCACAAAACTTTCCACCTTTTACCAATGGGCATTCAAACCAGAAACGAGTACCACCAAAATGACACGGTGTTTCTATAAGTTGTACCTTGTAGTCAAAATCCTTCTTCTCTCCTGTGACGTTGTCTGTTTGGGTGTAGTGGAAACGAACATACTTTTCTTCCCAGATTGAAACATCTGTACCAACGCTTCCACGTAATCCGTTATCACCCCAAGAAATAGTAGTGCTCTTATAAGTTTTCTTGTAGATACCCATATCACGAAGTAGCCACCATATCTCTATCTTCTTGCACCATTCTACTTCTTGCTTGCTCATAGATTTTTATTTCTCGCCGAAATCAATAGAGTTTCTCCTGTTATCTGGAGTTACTTTTGCGAAACGAACCCACTCCCTCCGTCTACGTTTACATCAACCACAGCAGGGATTGGTACATCTTTACCAGTCCTTTTTGCTTGTAAACGTTCAAGTTCGTGAAGCGCTCTGAAAGTACTTCTTTCAATCGTAGTCTCGTAACGAAGAACCTTCTCAATGTTGTCATTGGTAAGCATATCCCTCACACTCTTTCTTTCTTGTTGCGTTTCAGATTGACCCATAGGGAATAAGTCAAAATCATTTTGATGCCATTCCATTGTGCTTCGTTCTACGATCACAGCACGCCTTAATCTCCATAGATTAGACACCACTCTATCTACGAGTATTTCTTCTAGCATTCCTTCTGGTTCTAACGTCTCATAAAGCGAGTTTGTAAGCCCTTCAAGCGCACTTTTCTCTTCTTCGTCTATATATACCTCTTTAGTAAGTAAGCCGTGTTTAACAGCATTATAGCGTGATACAGCTTTACCTTCTTCGGTCTTTGGACCGCCTTTTGTTTGTGTTTCCATATGTGTAAATTAGAAAATCTCTTGTTGCTTAATAATGTCTTCGCTAACGTTCACGTTGTTCACATCATTCACTTCTTCACCACGAATATCGGCATCAGTAATGCCGTATCTTTCCTTCCAAAAATCAAGCTTCTGTTTATTAGTTTTGAACGAGAGTACATACCCACGGTTTCGTCTGTATGGTTTTAGTTGCAGTCGCTTTCGTAGATACCAACCAACCTTTCTTGCTGTAAGGGTTTCTCCATCGTCATCAATCTGGTCATTTACACTCTTTGCAATTTCCTTTACAGTTACTTCGTAACCCATCAAGTCGTGTTCAAGTTTGAGAATAGCGAAGACAATATCACTCTCCCAAGAAAAACCTCTGTCGGACGTAAGCTCGCCATTGTACTCAATAATGAAATTTTTCAATTGCTCACGTGTTTCTTCCTTTTGAATGATTGAGAGTAGTGGTATTACGATCTGATTAAGTCGTGGGTGAATACCTTCAATGAGTTCTTCACGGTAAACCACAGGGCTGAAATAGTTCTTTAGTCTCCACATAAGTAGCTTATTGCGTATCATTTCAGCGTCTTTGTAGAAGTCAGCCTTGAGTGTTCGTGGTATATCAGGTCGCAACTTGCCTATACCCATTTCTTCTACAAGAAATCTACTCTCAAGTGCCTTGTCTGAAAATGTCTCTCTTGTAGCAACAACTTTTGGACCAAAAACATCAAACGCTTTTAAGTCCTCCATAGTTTTACCTCCCATTCGTAAGACGTTTCCTCCTTTTTGATAACCGCCATTTAGTATCTTTATAATATCTGTCGTCATATCACTAAACTTAAGATCAGCTTCATCAAGTATCAGGGTGCCTCTACCTTCATCTAAAACACGAAAGATTGGCGCTGTAGTTGTTGCTCCTCCAGTAAACGTTGGTTTATAGCAAAGAGCACCAATTGTCTGAAGGAAACGAGATTTACCACTACCAAAGTCTCCTATAGCACGAAGATACGGCACTTCATTGAACTTGTCATAAAGCCAAGTAAAGAGAACGTAGTAGGTCGCTATCTGTTCGTAGGTCTCTGTGATGTCTAGGTACTTGTGTATGAATGCTCGTATTTCTGTGAGTATTTCTTCTTCATTTTTATAAGGGAAAGCCATAGAAGGAAACAATATGACGTTCTTATCAATCAAGTTATATGTCGGTGGGTACGGTTTGTACTTATCCTTTCCAACTGTTGCTTCTTCAAGGTAGAACTCCATTTGACCTCGTGTATCTATCTTGATGTATGATGTCGTGTTAGTTATACGGTCATATATCATCTCGTATAGTGCATCATCCGTGACCACAGTACTCTTGTAATTTGTCTTCTCTTTTTTAGGTTGCTCTTTTTTCATAATCATAATATGTTGGCAAACATTACTTCTTAAAAAGAGAAAACATTCTTGATTTCAAGTTCTTTCTGTGGTTTTCATACTCAAGAGGGTCAACTGAAACTCTGTGTTGCCAGTAGCCATCAATTACAGAACCAATTCCTCGTGCTAGACGAAACACGAAGATGTATTTACTATTGTATTCTTGGTCTATGGTTGCCAGTTCATAGGACTTGCATATCAGTGTTACTGAAAGAGGAAAGTCGTTAGTATAAAAGTAGTTCTCGTGGTCATCCAATGGGATAACCTCAATATCGTTGTTGTTATTCATAATCATTTACATTGGTGTTGATATATAAAATGTGCTTTTCCACCAAAACAAAAAAGCTACTTAAATGTAGCTTTTTCAAATTGCTTCAACTGAGGATCAACTTGGTTCAACTATTTTCAAATCATTCACATATTCAAGTAATACGGTTACTTTTGAACCAGAATACAAAAGCAAATCACTTCTAAGACCAAGTCCTCTGAGCTTTTTGTTTATATTTTTGACAGCATCATAAATGGTCCGAGTACCATCCGATCCTATTACATCCAAAAGGTCTTGCTCAAGATGTGCAGATTTTGGGTTACTAAAAATTTCCCTAATTATTTTCGTTATATTATCACCATTTCTTAATTGAAGCTTTTTCCCATTATAAATAACGAGGTCTCTAACTGAGTGATATTCAATAGACTTGTCTTCTTTGACAGTGTCTAGTTGGTTCATCTTGCTTTTTTCCCCTGGAACAGAAGTTTTCTTTTTTGTTACAGCAAACAGTCGTTCTTTATTTCTATTCACTGTCGCATCTTTGCCTTTTGCTAAATTATAAGCTTCCATAATAATATCCTTTGCTTTCTTCAAGTCTCCTTCTCCTTCGTAAATAAGTGCCAAATTATTTAACACGGAAGATGTTTTACCACTCTTCTTTATATAAAGTTCGTAACAATTTTTTGCTTCCTTAGTGTCACTTTCTTCAACTAAAGAATAGGCAAATTCAAACAGGTACTCTTCAGGCAAGGTAAGTTTTTTATCATTAAGAAAATGATATATTTCAGCAACAATCTTATAATTTTTTATAGTCCAAAAATAATCAATCACTTCTGGAAGTTCTTTTTCAACATAGTTTTTAACTTTACTTGGGTGATTTTTTTCAGATATTTCAGTAAGGTGCTTTATTAGGTTGTTTTGAAATTCTTTTGAGGTTTTACTTATTTCTACAATATGTGCAACATATTGTTCCTCATCTTGTGTGTAGTAGGACCTTATTTTATGTTCGTATGCTTTATCATATGAACCAAGTGTGTAATAAGCATCTGATAAATAGAAATTATATTCAAATTCTTGACTGTAAATCCTTACAAGATCAGGCAATTTTAGATTTTTAATAATAGAGGAAGCATCTTCTTTTGTTAGGTTGATTTTTCCTGCAATAAGAGAGGTTTTGTAATAAATAAGAGAAGTTTTTTGATTATTTGTAAGACTTATTTTTTCTAGCTGACTGATAAGGTCAATTTCTTTATCTGCTATGTCAAAATTACTTAATCTTTCATACCCTTCATCTTTTAATTTTATTGGTTTAAGAGAAAAAACTAAAGAAGAAGCAATATCTTTTTTATTTTGTTCTAACAGAGAGAGGGTGTAAAAAATGGTAGATGATTTTGTACACTCACTCTCACTTTCTTCATCGTATACCAAAGCTTTTTCAAAAGATTTTTCTGCATTAAGGAAATCTTTTTTATAGAATGCTATCACTCCTTCAAAAAAGGACTTATTATAACTACCGTGGAAATATCTTATTTCATCATCACGTAAGTTTTCTTTCGCAGTATCAAACTCACCAGCCTTTACACAACTTTCAATAAAATTTGCATAAGTAATTGCATCATAAGGGAAAGAGTTATCTTTGTGTACAACTTTTAGATTTTTAATATAAATATCAATATATCTCTTGTATTCTTTTTTTGTAAAACACTCATCTAGAATATAATGAAGATATGAATAATTACCAGTTTCTAAAAAAGCTTTTTCAGCTAAAAAGAACCTTCTTATTTGATTATTTTCGTGTCTAAAAATAAGTTCATACGTGCTCCAAAGTAGGTGTTTTTCTGTTCTGAAAATCCTCCACAATTCTTCATAAACAGGCAAGCTGTGGTAATCTGCTTTACTTTCAATACAACAATACAAAAACATTTCAAAAATCCTTTTATCAAAAAAATCTTCCCTATCTTTTCTAGTATAATCCTTTGATTTTATAAAAAGATTAAGAGGATATTCTTTAAGAATGCTTCCTTTTGGTGTATTAAACCATTCATACTTTGTTTGTAAAAGAACATAAGTATAAAAAATAACTTCTTCGTTTGAGTACTCTTTACGAAGGTCTAGAGTTTTAACTATAGGATTTTTCCCTTCAAACTTTATCTCAATCTCATTCTTGTTAAGTTCTTTTACTTTTAGAACAAGGTTGGCATATTTTTCTTTAACTTTTGTTTTTACAGGAAAGAAATCTTTAATCTCTTCAAGGAGATCAAGTGGTATAGCAACCTCAAACTGAGCATATGTATCTTCTTTTTTAAGATTGTTCATATCATTTACATTTACATTAGTGCACGAATGAATATCGTGAACGTTGTGAGCATTATAACACTTTAAGCTTTATAAAACCTCTTTTTTGTGGTATTGTAATAGTGCGCACAAAAAGAAGGGAAAGGGTCTTATTTTAATAAAAAATATATGAAAATGAAAAAAATTATAAGTTTCGTAACACTCCTAACTTTAGGAGCAACAACAGTTTCTTACGCTTCTATAGATAAAAACTTGAAATACGGTCAAAGGGATAAGGAGGTTACAGAGCTTCAAGAATTTCTCATTGACAAAGGAATACTCAAAACAACGCCTTCTAATTATTTTGGATTACTCACTTTTAAGGCAGTTAAAGCTTATCAGACGAGTGTAGGTGTTTCTCCGACTGGCTTTGTGGGTGCTCTTACAAGAGAAAAAATTAACAAGGAAATTGATA
Organism: Minisyncoccota bacterium; assembly: GCA_043781255.1. Taxonomy (GTDB): domain Bacteria; phylum Patescibacteriota; class Minisyncoccia; order Phycocordibacterales; family UBA5272; genus UBA11704. The sequence continues at coordinate 48,101 of JAYWBQ010000043.1, forward strand.
CTGAGATTGCTAGTTCTAACGAAGCAGAAAAAGCTGAGTCAGGATCTAGTGCTAATCAAAAGACAAATACAAACCCAGTGTCACAAGTTGTTACAAATAACACACCAGCATCAAGCTCCGACTCTATTTATGATACTGACGTTAAATATGACAGTCTCGGCAGAAAAATTATAATTACACAAAGTCCTAACTATAAAGTTGTTGATTACGTAGTTGCTAATTTAGTTGACTCAAATGGCAAGCTCGTGAGTGGCTTTTTCTATAAGTACAAAAAGCTTTTTGTGTCTAATGATGAGATCAATTCAAGGAATACACAAACACAAAATGTACAACCAACACCTACTGTAGTTAATGATGTGTGTAAAAATATAGAAGGTACACAAAGTTATATACCTTCAGGTATGTATACAGATGCTTCAGGTAATTGTTTGAACACACAAAATACAAACAATAACCAAAATACAAATTTACCACCAGCATCAAATAATACAACTGTTAGCACAAATAAAGTAATATCAATGGCTTGTAAGATGAGAACAGGTGCTCCTTCTCAGGTTGTTGGTGGAGGAAATACTTTTGGAGGATTGGGAATTGTTGGTTGCAAAGCTACGCCAGTCGGTTTAGGTATTGGTACTTACGAACTCACTTTTGCTGTAGTAGGAACTGACGCTATAAGTAGCTTCTCTGATGGAGTATCTTCTGTTCCAGTTGTGAATAACTCAGTAACAATTAAAGTTAGTAACACAAAAATGGACAAAACATCAGATGGATATGATCTGAATGTTGGTGTTCAGTTTAATTGTTTCAAAAATACGAGTTTGGCAAATGAAAGAAATTGTACTCTAACTAATAATGTTACAGGAGTTACATACTCTCTAGTGAGCGGTAAATTCACAGATAGTAATAACATTTCTGTTCCTATTGATGTTTCTCAAAGTATTCCAACAAACCCTGTAACAGTATCAGCTTCAGAGATAAGTGTTTCTCTAGATAATAGAACTGAAAATCCTCTTGATGCTGGTTGTGTCAACATAGCTTGTGAGCGTGATGTTGCTCGTTTTCAGATAGGAGTAAACAATCAAGGTAAGGTTACAATTTCATCGTTAGCATTTTCTGTTTCTGTTCCAGGGGTTATAAACCCTGAACTCTATGATTACCGTCTTGTAAATGTATCTGATATGCAAACACCTGTAGCCACTTGGGACAAATCTTCACTAAATCCAAAGTTTACATTCTTTCCAGATGCACAAATTTCATCTGGTAGCGTAAAGAGATTTATTGTATGGGCAAAAGTAAAAGGAACACTACCTGTAGGAGTTAGTCCGTCTTTCACAGGGCAGTATATAGAGTCCTCTCTCGTGCCTTCATCTTTCGTTTGGAAAGACGTGGTAGGTGGTAATGTTACACAAGACGGTAACGCTATAATGAAGTTCCCAACAAATACTTTTTCAACAGCTCACTAAAGCTTCATTATTATCTATAAAAAACACCACTTAGAGCGTGGTGTTTTTTATACCCCACAAGTGTATAAATTTAGTTTGGTATAATTATTAAATATGGATAATAAACAAAATGAAGATTTTGAAGTTCTGTGGTTCAGTCTAACACCTAAAGAAAGGAAAATTAGAGTTGAAAAATCTATTTCAATAATAAGAAAAGTTGCGTATAAACAAGTCAAATTATTAAAAGAATATGAGGAGTCTTCTGCCATTAAAGATGTTTATTATCTTTACGTATTCAGAACTTTAGAAGATATTTTAGATAACTTTGATTTTGTTCTCAAACTAGGAAAAGGGAGCAGTAGGAGGTTTGCTCCATATCCAACAAGAGCAATCATTGAAAATACTTTTCGTTTAGAGTATTTTACAAAACAATCAGCCGATACTAAAAATGATATTGCAACAAGAGAATTCTTGAGGGTGATAAAAAGATTTTATGATAAAGATAATGATGAAATAAATAGAAAATCTTTAAGAGAGATGTATGACGGTTTTGCTCAAGGTGGACAATATCCCTCTATTGATAAAGCAAAAGACGATGACCCTTTTCCAAATATGTATATATTAACAAAAGATACAATTTTTTCAGAAAAGAATTGGTATTTTCAATACCAAATTTTATGTGAGGCAACTCACCGTAAACTAGTAGGAATAATTACTTCTCAAGATGAAGTATCTGAGTACGTGAACAGTTTAATGTATTTACAAAACATAATGAGTGAAGTTATAAAACTCACAGATCTTTATCTTAACAACGTTACACAATTGGAAGTCATAAATGCAATAAAAAATGCAGATGCTGTTATAAAAAAGCCAAAGCATAAAAATAAGCAGTAATGTACTTTGTGTATATCGTGAACACTAGATTGAGGGTAGGTTAGGGAGCATATATATCAAAGAATATACAAGATCCACCTAAACCAGAATTGCTTCAAGGTTTTGAATAGCAGAAAGTATATAATTTCTATTCTTTACCTGTTCTGAAAGCCACGCTAATGGGTCACCCTTTCTCATGTTAAAATAGCATTATGATTTATTTCTCAATTATGTGGGCAATAATAATATATTTTTTTAACTGTTTGCTTGCAAAAAAGTTTGTTATTCCAAACCCCAAAATAGCTTTAGTATATATATCCTGTGTAACTGTAGTTGGAGTGTTTGGTGAAGTATTTATAGGTAGTGTCTATAATTTTTTTATTGGGAGTCCGTTATGGGTGTACCATCTTTTACCTATCCATAATGGATACACATCCTACTATTCTTTATTTATTTGGGGACTTTACGGATTTCATCTCTATTTATTTCACGAGAACCTTAAAGGAAGAAACATCTTTCAAGAAAAGAGGATGCCTTCAGTTATTGCTGTTGAAGCCATTATTCTTGAAATATTGTTTAACGTATCGCATCTTTGGTTCTTTGGATCGTATATTTTTTATTATTTGCCAAATGATCTCTGGCATCTAACTTCCTTTGTAGCTGTTCCATTCTATTTCTTTGCCGGACTTATTATTGTTAAGAGCTTAAAGCGCTTTATTAAAGATCCGTTGTTTTTTATTTTAATGAGCTATCTCTTTGCTGGTGTACTAGTATTCATGGCCTAATGTAATCTCATTTAAAACTACACTATTAAATTCTAAAAATGATTTAACATCTTCAATAATAAATTTCCAATTTTGTAGCCCTAGGGTCACCAAGTCGTGCTAGCACGAGAAGGGTGCTACAAATGTAAAAACAGCGTCCAGAAAGCGCTGGTTTACTATGCTTTTCTATACCCTCACACCCTGGGTATATCCTCCCTCAAACCCTCCTACAGTATGTTGACAATTATATGTTTATATAGTATACTATATAAAGTAGCTTGGTGGATTTTTAAATATAAATTCCCTGTTGTTTGTGTTATAAAATTAACCTAGGAGATCAGTATGGTCAAAAATCAAGAGATCCAAATCTGGATCGCCGAGTGCAAGACGGCTAAGGAACGCGACAAGATCGCTGAACGTTCAATAAAGATTGAAGGCTGCCAGATCCTGTTCACGGGGATCAACGATGAAGGCAAGTATGTTGTCATCAAATCGTTGACTGGCAAAGCCATCACCACGCCTGCCGTCGAGTTCTACGGGTATAAGCAGTTTCCTAAAGGACCGCACACGGAGAGGCTTGTTAACTTCAAGCTTACCGTTGTGGTGAATATCGAAACTGCGCGATAACCACATCACCACCGAAAGCCACCGCGCGTTCGGTTGTTTTCTTTTTAAATATTTAGCGCTCTAAATCTAAGTTCAAATTTCCTAAACAACCTTATATCCTCATTATTGATTTCCAATTCTTTAGGCCCAAGGTTACCTTCAATAGCCAGCACGAGAAGGGTTCGATTTGCTGCTAAGTAGCTATAATTTGATATACTTGTCTTATGGAAAAAATAAAATGGGATGGGGTGCTTGATATAACTTTTAAGAACAAGAAAGGAGATATTTTTTACTACGACGTTTCTATTTCTTTTGGTAAGAAAAAAGTAAAATTTACACTTCCTCGTTATCATCCAATGGTTGGTTGGATAGAAATATTTGGATTACCTCCACAAAATGAATGGGTATTTCTTGATAATGAACGTACACAATGGCAAAAGACAACACCATTTTATTTCCAAGTGAATGATAAGAAATTCAAGATGAAAGAAACGTTGCAGGTTTTCCCTGACCTTGTTAATAATCGTCGTTCGCTTGAGCTTGTAAGAACAATGGATGGAAAAATAGAGACACAGTGGTATGAAGAGGATTGGTCAAAAATGGCTACAGAAAATAGAATGGCAAAAAGATCAGTATTTAAACATTCAGGCGGGCATTATTTTGTAGATGAAGAAATGTTCTTAAATCCCTCTGTTGAAAAACTTAACTCAAAACAGAAAAGTTTTGTTGAGAATATAAAAAATAAACACGGAAACCCGAGCTTAGGTATATGGCTTAAGCGTTCTAAAATGAGCGGCCCATATCCACCTATGTATTCCCAGTTGTTCCCTTTTTGGAACAAAGATATTCTTAGTGCAAAATATGTTGAATCTATTGAGCTTGGTTACGAAATTTCTCAGGCACATGGCGATTGGTATAAAATTTTTGAAATAGCCGGCAAGGTCTACGAGATAGAAGAAGACAATTATTCTGAAAAAAATGAACTGTGTGGAGGTAAAACAGTAAGCATAAAAAATACCTATAGAAAAAAGATACGGGAGATAAAATAGTATTTTCGATAAGTTCACAAGAAGGGTCAATATACTATACTAAAAAGCAATAAGTAGGCTTTGTGAGGTAACGAACCCACTAAGTTCTATCTCGAGGTGGCCAACCACTAGGTTTTGATTGACCTTTAATTTTTCTAAAAGCGAAAGCATGGTAACGAACGAAGCTGATTTCCAGTCCTTAATGAACCTCGTAATCAGTTTAAAGATTCTATAAGTATTAAAAGTTTCTGAGTATAGAATGTAGGTTTTTTTGGGATATCTCTATGTCTATCCCTTATACACACTAAACTTACGCATAAACAAGTATACTTATACGTATATGGAACTATTTTTTACACCAATTCATGTGTTTGAGGCGACGTTGGCAGGATTTTTAGTAGGAGCTTTATGGTTTTCTCCAATATTATTTATGAAGGCGTGGCTTAAAGGAGAAGGGGTGACAAAAGATCAGATGCCAAAGAGAACAACTGTGTACTTACTTCAAGTAAACGCATACTCTTTTATTGCACATGGTGCAATAGCTGCTGTCCTTGCTGTGATTTTTGACGTACTTGCAGTTAACTCGCTTCGTCTTGCTATTGTGCTTGGATTATTATTAACATTTGGATTTGTGGTAACAACTAAGTTTATTGACATGGTGTACACCCAACAAGGTAAGCATTTCGAGATACGGCACCAAATTAAATTCCTTGTTCAGGCTGGGTATTATCTTACTGTTGTTACAGTGATGTCAATTGTACTTTTCCTTGTAACTCATGCATAAAACTATATTGATGTTCAAGAAGTATATCAGCAGACAAAGTTTAATTTCTGTTTATTACTATAGTTTTTTTAGGGGAAGTGTTATACACTTAAGGCATAAGCTGCAGACTGTATAAGTACCCACATGAAAGAATTGGAAAAAAAGAAAATATTAATTATTGAAGATGAAAAACCACTTGCTCATGCACTCGACCTTAAGCTCTCACACGAGGGATTTGATATTGTGGCAACAGGGAGTGGAGAAGAAGCTCTTCTTCTTTTGGAAAGAGAGCATTTTGATCTTGTTCTTACTGACCTTATCATTCCAGGGGTTGATGGGTTCAAGGTTCTTGAAACCATTCAAGAGAAAAAAATGAAAATACCTGTAATTGTTATGACAAATTTAAATCAAGAAGAAGATAGAAAACGCGCATCAGATCTTGGGGCTACTTCTTTCTTTGTAAAATCTAATTCCCCAATATCACTTATTGTTGAAACCGTTAAAAATACTATAGCCACTTCCTGAGGGTAGCTTGTAACCTTATTCTATGAACATTGACACTAACAACATAAAAGAAATTCTCATCAACGGTAATTATATTAGCGCCGAAGATGCAGAAAAAGCAGAAGCACTTGCCAAACAAAGCGAAATTAGCTTTGTCGACGCACTTCTTCGTGATGGTGTTGTTAATAGTGACATTGTAGGACAAGCAACGGCAGAAGCATTTAATGTACCGTATGCTGACCTTAACTCAGCAGCTATTAGCGCAGATCAGATTCGTAAGATCCCAGAAGAACTCGCAAAGAAACGTAGGGTTGTACTTTTTGATGAAGAAAAAGAAGAAGAGGTTATCATAACAACAGATAATCCTCTCCAAGAAGGTATTATCTCCGAATTACAGCCCTTTTTTAAAGGAAAAAAAATTAATATTACGTATTCACTTTCTGAAGATATTGATAGTTTCTTTGTGTATTATGAAAAACCTCTTGATACTAGATTTTCAAAAATTATTGAAGAGTCAGATCGTGTTGCTCCAGAAATATTAGAAGAAATTTTCGATGATGCCATCACCTACAGAGCATCAGATATTCACTTTGAACCACAGGCAAAAGTGATTGTGATTCGTTTTCGTGTAGATGGAGTACTCCACGAAGCTGGGAGACTTCCTAAAGAGTATTTTGAAAATGTTTTAAATAGAATAAAAGTAAAAAGTGCACTCCGTATCGATGAACATTACTCAGCTCAAGATGGCTCACTTCATTATGATGGAAAAAATAATGTGTCGGTAGATATGCGTACATCTATTGTGCCAATTGTAGAAGGGGAGAAAGTTGTGCTCCGAGTTCTTGGGTCATATGTACAAGGTCTCACATTTAACGATCTAGGTCTTACACCAAAAAACCAAGAATTACTTCGTGAAGCCGCAGAAAAACCATTCGGCATGATCCTTGTGGTTGGTCCGACAGGAAGTGGTAAAACAACAACACTGTACTCACTTCTTAAGATGCTTAATACTCCGGATACAAATATTACAACCATTGAAGATCCTGTTGAGTATAAAGTGCAAGGACTTAATCAGATCCAAGTAAATCAGACCACAGGACTAACATTTGCGCGTGGGCTTCGAGCTATTGTGCGTCAAGATCCAGATATTATTCTTGTTGGAGAAATTCGTGACTTAGAAACTGTGGAAATTTCTGTTAATGCAGCGCTTACTGGGCATCTTCTTCTGTCGACATTTCATGCAAATGATGCAGCAACAGCTATTCCACGTCTTTTGGATATGGGGACTGAACCATTCCTCCTCTCATCCACAATGAATTTAATTATTGCCCAACGTCTTGTTCGCAAGATTTGTGATCATTGTAAAGTTTCAGTCGTTAAAACTCCCGCTGATTTTGATACGCCTCAATTACGAGATGTTATGAAGTTTTTACCTACAAAAAATCTTACGCTCTACGAAGGAAAGAAATGTGAAGTATGTGGATTCACAGGGTATAAAGGGAGAACTTCTATTTATGAAGTAATTAAAATCACCCCAACTCTTCAAGAACTTATTGTAAAAAGTCCATCCGCACAAGAGATTTGGAGTCTTGCTCGAAAAGAAGGTGCAAGGTCTGTATTTGAAGATGGTCTTGAAAAAGTAAAAAATGGCTTAACTTCAATTGAAGAGCTTGTACGTATTGCCCCGCCGCCGGACGCTATTATTCTGGAAAAGAAAGTTCCATCAGCCGAATCTAAAAAAGAGACAATTAGAAAAGACAAGAAAAAGAAATAATTAAAGAATAGAGAGATAATTAATTTATACGTATTATAATTCAATGCCAACTGCAATCTTACAAAAGAATATCGACGTAGCTGTAGTTGCTAAAAAGAAAAAGACTACAAAATCCTCTACCTCAAAACAGATGCTTGCACTTTTTAATGGGGCTTTACAGGAAGAGTCTGGTGCTAGTCAAGATAGTTTATCAGAAAAGAAAAAAGTAAAAGTAGTCAAGAAGACTGCCGCTCGAGCAACAAAAAAAGTATCTGTTGGTGAAAAGAAAGAAGAAGCAGGTGGGGTTGGTGTACAAGATACTGAACATAGTAAACAGAGAGAATCTTCACGTAACAAGATTGAAGTTGCTCTATCTACAAAAGAAGTTAAAAATGCTACGGTGGAGAATATTCAAAAATCAAGTATCGCTCTTGAGGGAACAGAAAAATCAAAAGAAAAGTCTTCACTACTTGGTTCCTTTTTTGGTAAGAAAAAAAGTACAGAAGTAGTGTCTGATGAAATGGGTATAGGCAAAAAAATTGCAGCCCCTGTTCTTGTTACGAGAGAAGAAAAGTCTCAAGAAAAAAGTTCTTTCCTCGGATCTCTTTTTGGTAAGAAAAAAGAAAAAGAAGAATTACAAGAAAGCGCGTCTCCAAAAAATCTTCGAAATGAAAAAGTGTCCATTTCAGAGCCTGTAAAAGCAACCCCAATTCTGCAGAGGAAAATTGCTAATGAAAAAAAACTTTCCACGTTCGGTCTTTCTAAAGAACGCGATCAGTTTATTGAAAATCTCAGCATGCTCGTTCTTTCGGGGATGTCTATCATAGGAGCTATTAGTTCCATCATTAAACAAACCAAGTCACCAGGGATGAAGCTCATTCTTGAAAGAATGTTACTTGAAATTGAATCTGGGTCACCTGTGTGGAAGGCTCTTGATAAAACTAAATTTTTTAAAGGCTACACAATATCACTCATTCGTCTTGGAGAAGAATCAGGAAATTTCGCAGAAAATTTAAAAGTAGTTGCTCTTGAAGAAGAAAAGGATCGTGAATTTAAATCAAAGGTTAAATCAGCACTTATGTATCCAATCTTTGTGCTTGGACTTACGGGTATCGTAGGTATTGGTATTTCTTGGTTTATTCTTCCCAAACTTGCAAAGATTTTTTATGACCTTAAGCTTGCCCTCCCACTTATTACAAAAGTGTTGCTTGCATTTGGACTTTTCTTAAACAAACATGGACTAGTGGCTGTACCACTCGGAGTAGCTGTCATTGGAGGAATAAGTTATATTATTTTTGTATATAAGAAAACAAAATTTCTTGGAGAAGCAGTTGTTTTCTCTATACCAGGAATTAAGATGCTCCTTATGGAAGTCGAAGTTGCACGCTTTGGGTATCTTTTAGGGACACTTCTTGAGGCGGGTCTTCCAGTAACAAGGGCAATTGATTCGCTCGCAAGTGCGTCAGAGGTTATACGATACAAGAAATTTTATCTTGCACTTCGAGAATCAATTGATGCAGGCAATTCTTTTGAAAAAAGCTTTGCAGCCTATAAAAATATTAATGCTCTTATTCCACCACCAGTTCAACAACTAATTATTTCAGGTGAACAATCAGGGAATTTAAATAAAACACTCATTAAAGTTGGGCAAGTACTTGAAGCAAAATCTGACACGACAACAAAAAATCTTACTATTATTATGGAACCGATCTTACTCGTTATTGTATGGGTAGGAGTTGTAGCGGTTGCGTTTGCTGTTATTTTACCAATCTATAGTCTTGTGGGGGGATTGAATAACATTAAATAAAATTTCATAATGATTTTTTTTCGACAAAAAAGAAAGATGAAAGTGAGAGGTTTTACATTACCAGAAATGCTTCTTTCAGTTGCATTACTTACAATTATTGGTGGCATGATCATTCCTTCATATCACACATTCTTAGTAAGAAATGATTTAGATATTGCAACAATTACTCTCGCACAGAACTTACGACAAGCACAATCACTCTCACGGTCCGCTGATGGGGATATGACATGGGGGGTATATGTGGGGGTAGGGAGTATACTCGTCTATAAAGGAGTAAGTTATATTGCCAGAGATTCAACCTTTGATCAAAATACACAAATACCAAAATCAATAGTCCCCACAGGACTAAACGAAATTAACTTCTCTAAAGTAATGGGTCTTCCTAATGCAACAGGGACTTTTACACTGACTTCACAAGCAAATGAAAAACGTACTATTACAATCAACGAAAAAGGAATGGTTGACTACTAGGGGTGGCTTCTTATTAGTTGAGATACTTCTTGCAAGTTCTATTTTTATGTTGTTTATGACTGCTTTTTCAGGTGCATTTTACTATGGGTTACAATCATCCACTCTTGCAGGTGACCGTGCAAGAGCAATCATGTATGCAGAAGAAGGACAAGAGGCAATGAGGAGTATCAAGAATATTAATTTTGCAAATCTTACCGTCGGGACGTATGGTCTTGTATATTCGAGTAGTACATGGATTCTTTCGGGAAGTTCTGATACTTCGGGGATATTCACTCGACAAGTGACCATTTCAACGATAGATGCAAGTAGGAAAAATATAGCAGTGACCGTATCATGGCAACAGACACCATCTCGTGTTGGAAGTGTAACAACAAGTACTCGCCTTACGAATTGGAAAACAATTATTAATCTTGGGGTTGGTATTACGGTTAATAAAGTTGTCATTAACCATGGACTAAACAACACTTCGGCTAGTTTTGCTCCATATAAAGTCGGAGCTACAACGGTGTCACTTGCGAGTTCAACTATCTTTGCATCTGGAACATATACTGTTTCTGAGACTACGAGTTCAAACTATAATCAAACTTTTACCGGAGATTGTAATAATATTGGACAGATTACTGTAAGTTCAGGAACTGCAAAACTTTGCACAATTACGAATGAAGAAAAACTTGCCTATGTTACAGTAAACAAGACAGTGATCAATCATGGTAAAAACTTTACTACATCGCACTTTACTCCATATAAAGTTGGGTCAACAACCGTGACACTTGGCGCCCAGACTCCTATTGACTCTGGGTCATACACAATCACTGAAGCAACTGACACTGCGTATTTACTTTCCTATAGTGGGGACTGTTTTACTAATGGAACACTTGTATTAAACCCAGGGGATAATAAAGTCTGTCTTCTTACGAATGAAGAAATTGTTAATGGTAGTAGTAGTCAGTCTCTTGCAGGTATTATGATTTATGGTGATGGGTCAACTATTCCAAAATATAGAACGTATAATCAAAACACTAATGTTTTTAGTGCTGAAACTGGAACATTTACTGCAACAGTTGGTCCAACATGGATACTTCGCACATCACCAACGCAACATATAGCTCTCGCTGGATACTATGACTCATCGGGTACGCTTACGATTATGTGTTTTAATGGAACATCTTGGACACAAGAATATCAAGCAGCTTCGGGTGGGGTAGGGAATCGTCATCGTTTTGATATTGCTTTTGAAAAGACATCAGGAGATGCGATGGTTGTTTTTAGTAAAGGAGCACATGTTTTTGGTCAACTTGGGTATCGTACAAAAACAGGAGGAACCACTTGTGGTACTGGTTGGTCAAGCGAATCTATACTTACACCACTACGAACATCTAACGATATTATGTATGTAAAGCTCGCACAAGATAGACGGATCGGCTCTAATATTCTTGCGGTCACCTGGGTTGATACGAGCGATGATCTTTCTGTAAAAATGTGGGATGGAGGGGCATGGGTTAATGAGCCGAGTGCGGTGAGTGATAATAATCTTGAAATTGTATCGACATCTCATGATATTGAAAATATGGATATAGAGTTTGAGTCTCTTTCAGGAGATCTCATGCTTGTGTGGGCAAATGCAAATGGTAGTAATGGAATAAATGGTGTACGGTATCGTACATGTACCGGAGGAATCGCCACCTGTACCTGGGGGGCGGTGACGACACCTCCAACATTTGCTGATGATGCGACTAGTCTTGATATTGCAGCAAATCAAAATACTGATGAAATGGCATTTGCTTCAATTGGCAAATCTGGAGGAGATTTACAGCTTGGGTACTGGAATGGGACAGCCTGGATTAATACTTCAAATGTAGATACATCGTGTACTGCTCCATATACTGGTTCAAAACTTGTATCAGTTGGCTGGTTAACATTAGCCAGTACAACCCGTTCAATTGTAGTGTATTCTGATCTTGGTTCAACTGCAATTAATTGGTACACAGGCGTTGGAGGAGTCTTTACGCGACAGCCTGATTTTATCGCTGCACCTACTATCGCTAGTCCACGAGGATATATGGATATTCATATGAACCCACGTGACCAGGCACAACTTATGTATCTTACGTCAGATACTAATAGCGATCTTTTTGCAAAACGACTTATCATGACAGGAACTTCCACACTTACTTGGAGTAATTCAGATGGTGCCGCACTTGAAACAACGCTTCCACAAACTATTTCTTCACCTTTTTCATTTGCATTTTGGCAACAGTAACTATTTTATGAATAAATTATTATCACAAAAAGGATTTACACTTGTGGAATTGGTGCTATATGTTTCGATTTGCTCTATCTTACTGCTTACCATTTCTTCGTTTCTTACATTTTTGTTAGGCGCTCGAGTACGTAGTCAGGCAATCACAGAAGTTAATCAGCAAGGGTTTCAGGTAATGAGTCTTATTACTCAAACTATTAGAAATGGAAGAAGTATTCAGGTGCCAAATATAGGAACTTCTTCATCAACACTCTCAATAACTACTGGAAATGCACTTCTTAATCCTACGATTTTCAATCTAAGTAGCACAACGATGCAAATAAAAGAGGGTTCCAAAATAGCTTTTCCTTTAACTAATTCTCGTGTACAGATATCATCATTAACATTCGAAAATATCTCTTCGGGAAGTTCGACAGAAAAAATTATTCGTGTTTCTTATACAATTGACTATATCAATCAAGGTGGAAGGAGTGAATATTCTTTTACAAAGTCATTTAATGGAAGTGCTACACTACGATAATATATGCTACCATCATCGTATCAGCAAGAATTTAGAAAAGGATATATTGCGCTCGTCTCAGTTATTTTGATGGCTGCTCTTGGGCTTAGTATCATGCTTTCACTCATTGCTTCTGGAGTTAATGCTTCAAAAACTGATTTTTCACTCCAACAATCAGGTGCTGCAAGAGGTCTCGCTTCATCATGCGCCGAAGAGGCTCTCGAGAAGATACTTGAAACAAGTACTACGACTAGCTCCGGAAATCTCATTATTGGTTCTGGTACTTGTTCGTATCTCATAACAGCAACGAGTAGTGGTCAAATTATCACCATAAGTTCCATTGGAGTTTTAGGAACCGTGATAAGTAAGATAAAAGTGGTGTTGGCTACAACCACTCCAGGAATTACGTTATCCTCATGGGAGGAGGTTGCAGACTTTTAAAGCGGAAATTGTCTGCTATACTAAAATGGAAGGTTATTTAGGCTATATCTTGCTACCTAAAAAGTAGTAGAAATGCCCCCATGTTTTATTATTTAAAAATTAATTAGTTTAAAATACATTCACAATTGTATTATTCATACTTATGAAAAAATTATTACAAAACCAAAAAGGATTTACACTTATTGAAATCCTCTTAGTGGTTGCTGCTATTGCAATTCTCGCAGGTATCGTTATCGTTGC
>JAYWBQ010000044.1:0-25942 GCA_043781255.1 Minisyncoccota bacterium
TACCACCTTGATTTTCCCTAAAGTAGACTACTACTCGGGCTCATTTAGTTGGGTTCTACTAATCGTACATTCTTGCGAAGGTCTTGCCTTCGCAAGAATGTACGATGTTCTTCCCAGAAGCTTAGGAGTGATTAGTTCCCTCAAGCGCTGATAACTATATACTACCAGAAATACGTGACACAGTAAACTGTAACTCTTCTCCTGTAACTCTTCTCCTCTTGTAGTCTTCTCTAACGCATAAACTCACTCCACGCTACATGAACAAGTTTTCTACAGATATGATATCGCTATAGGTAAGAGCCATCTTATTTTAGATTCATATGAGTACACAACCGACAACTACCGAGACACCTTCCCCAAGAAGTCCCGCTACACATTCGGCGATAAAATAGATAGACTCTTTCTCGATATTCTTGAACTCCTTAATCTTGCGACATATCAAAAAGTAGAAGACAAACTCATCACACTCTCAAAAACTATTCTCAAACTTGATGCGCTCAAGTTCTTTTTCATGATTTCATGGGAAGTGAAGATCCTTGATAATCAAAAGTACATCATTCTTTCGGAGCATCTCCAAGAACTCGGCAGAATGATTGGTGGGTGGAAGAAAGGGCTGGAGACAAAAAATTCCCAACCGTAATAGTTGAGAAGAAAAATAATAGTTGCGAGAGATAACCTGATTGTCAGCATTCCACTCATTCGGATTATCAACAGAGTTGGCATTACAGTTCCAACCGTTGCCATTCCAGTTGCAGTTAACAGCCCAGAGTACCCATGTGCACAAAGCCATCCGTATCACCACCAGTCGATAAGTCTCTTCTGGTTGAATTGTATGTGAGACCTAGAAGTCTACCAGCTTCGTACACCAATTCTTATTTATTTTTTGAAAATATATTCCGCACTCTTGTATAAGGCATACCCGACACAACTCTTTAGAACCATGTCGTAGAAACCTTGATCGCTACGTACCGCATGGTTTGAACTGTAGTGCACCAGAATATAAAAACTTTTTTGTAAAACTTGTATAAAAAAGAAAAGACCCCCCATTTGCCGAAGCAACGAAGGGTCTAAGTGTCACAGTGTCTAAGGTTCTACAACCAAAGTTACACAGTGGCAGAATTGCGAGAGAAAACCTGGCGGCCAGCACGCCAGCCAGGCGGGTCCTCAACGGAGTTGGCAAGGCAGTCCCAACCACCACCACCCCAGTGGCAGTACACAGCCCAGAGTACCTCATTCACATCACGGATGTAGAAGATATTTACCCATCCGTTGGTCAACAGTGTACCTTTTTGGCCGTGACCTTGGGCTTCCATGAGTGAGAACATCTCAGTAAGGGTGGTTTCAGCTTTCGCTTCACCACCAAGCTCTTCAATGATGGGCTTGTCGAGTGCGTTTTTCAACAGCTTGTGAACATTGAGTTCACTCCTAGCGAAAGGTTTCTCAGTCTTGCCCAAGAAGTGCGTCTTGAAATTGCTCCCCAGATAGTAAATGCTCACATTAGCATCAGCTTTGGTGTTGATCACGAACTTTTCAGCGGCGACAAAGGGTACAGTTGTGGCAGCCACCGAAACGGTGGCTACGAGCACAAGCAGTGCCGAGGCAATTGCTTTGGCGACTTTCTTCAGTGGCTTATTCGGCACAATGGTGGCGCGACCTTCAAGTACCTCAAGAACTTCAGCGAAGAAAAACCCTGCCGTAGCCTTTTGCACCAACTGCTTAGTCCACCTATTGCGAGCAAAGGCTTTCTCAACTTGCTGTCCGAGACCTTGATTCATTTCAAACGTGTCAGTCATGACGTGTTTCCTTTGTATTATGCAATTCGATATAAAATCATGTTGCGTACTGTGTACTTGATCAATTGTCTAGTAGTCACAGCGATATATATTCTCCACTTTCCTACTCTACCTCTACCCCCGAGGTCTTGCCTCGGGGGTAGAGAATAGGATAAATCACCGAATACATAGGTCCGTCCTATGTAATCTGTTTTGTGAATACATATCGCTGTGGCTACTATTTTGAAAGAATCTATACAGGTTTATGATAGCACGTTTTTACTAAAAAGTCAAATTTTTACATTCTCTCTGGGGCTTTGATGCCGAGGGTGTGGAGACCATGAGCAAGAATGGTCTTTGTGGCAGTAGCAAGCATGACATAATAGGAACTTGTATCTTTGTCATTCTCGTCCACGATTTGTATACGGGCATAGAGATTATTGAACACTCGTGTAAGAAGGAGGAGGTGTTGAATGATGTGTTGTGGAGCAAGCCCAAGGTACGCCTTATCCATCACCTGAGCATATCCAATAAGAGTTTTTTCCAACTCTCGTTCAGGAGTGACGACAACATACCCATGTTCAAATGAAATACCTGAGGCCTTTGCTTTATCCAAGAGAGCGCAAAGTCTCGCATGAGTGTACTGAAGGTACGGCCCTGAATCCCCTTCAAACGAAATTGATTTTTCAAAATCAAAAATCATATCCTTCCCTGGTGCACTTTTAAGAATTGCGAACTTAATTGCGCCGACAGCAATATCATTTAAGAGCTGCTCTTTATCTTCGTTACTTACCTTCATATCATCAAGTCTCCCCCTAAGCTCAGCTGATATTTGGTTGATCAATTCTTCCGCTCCAATAATATTCCCTTTTCGAGATGACATCTTCCCTTCTGGGAGACGAAGCATACCGTGAGAGATATGCACGAGCTTGTCAGCAAGTGGCTTATCAATTTCAGTAAGCGATGCTTTAATAACTTTAAAGTATTCGTCTATCTCGTGACCAGTGACTACAAGTGACTGTGTTACATCAGGCACGAGTGACACTTTCTTATAAGTATTTCCCAATTCTTTTGCTTCATATGTAGGGAGACCTTCACTGTTAATAAATACACGAGTGTGTAGCCCAACCTTCTCTCCTCTATAAACTATAGCTCCCTCTGACTCATCAAAAACTTTTCCTAGATTTTCTTTAACAATACGTACACCTTCGTCTGCTACTTCACTTTCAAAAATGTAGTAGTCAAAATGTGTGCCGAGTTTTTTATACATTCTATCAAATTCGTCAAGGCTCCAAGCTTTACCAAATTTATAAAAGCTTTGTATACTTATATCATTCGCATAAATCTTTTTATTTAAAAGTTTTATCTCTTCTTTTGCAACTGGATCGCTATCAAAAGCATAAGAGCCTTTAGTGTAAACATTGTGCATAAAGTTATTTCTCTCATTTTCAGAAAGAGTTTGCATATAAACATAAAAATCTCCTGGCTGCATGTCTTTACGAAGACGAATCATCTCCCATACCGCCTTTGCCACATGCATTCCAACATCACCCTGATAACATATACGTGTCACATCATACCCTTTTGCTTCGTAGATACGAGCAAGAGACTCGCCGAGTGCGTTTGGAACAATATGACCAATATGAAAAAGTTTAAACGGATTCGGATCAGTATATTCAATAATAATCTTCTCATCTCGAAGAGATCGCACGATTCCACATATTGCGACCGCTTCTGCTTCATCAGTTCTGATATCATCTTTAAGATAAAAGTTAATAAAACCAACACCAGCAACTTCAATTTTTTCCACAACTGATGTGAGCTTTTCAAAAAGAACAGGAACAAGTTCTTCTGCGCAAATTTTCGGAGATACCCCTTTTTTCTTAGCAAGAGGAAATGCAACATTAGTAGAATAATCCCCGTACAAACTATCCTCTGGTTGATCACATGAAAAAACAACTCCATCACCTGCGATAGTTTGTAGTTCATTTTTAATAATTTCGTACGAATTCATTCCTCTATACTACCTTATTTTAGAAAAAGACTAAAGAAAAACTCTACATGAGAAGCATGCACAAAAAATCTTGTTATTTGACTTTCTGTGAAGAAAATACCATGATGTGGTGACACCTATGAATATACTCAATGGAAAAGTTCTTCAGCAAGAAATATTTTCTTCGCTCAAAGAAAGATTACAAGTACTTAAGGATGCTGGGGTTACTCCTACACTTGTAACAATTCTTATCGGAAATAACGCTCCTTCAAAGCTCTATATTGAGAGAAAAATTTTAGCATGCAAAGATCTTGGTATGGTTGGGATTCTTGAAGAACGTACTACTAATATCTCCGAACAAGAGTTACTGGCTCTTATTGAACACTACAATGCCAAACCTGACGTTCATGGAATACTCATCCAAAAGCCATTTCCTTTACACATTAATGAGCTTGCCATTCTATCTGCTATTTCTCCTTACAAAGATGTTGATGGCTTCCACCCAGAGAATGTAGGTCTCCTTGTAAGCGGCAATCCTTGCTTTGCCCCATGTACTCCACTTGCTTGTATGTATATGTTAAAGAGTACAGGAGTAGAACTTAAAGGTAAGCATGCTGTTGTGATTGGAAGAAGTGATCTCGTTGGCAAACCTCTTGCAATGATGCTCATCAACGCTTCTGCGACTGTTACCGTATGTAACTCAACAACAAAAGATCTGCGTAGCTTCACTAAGCAAGCTGATATTGTGATCGTTGCAATAGGGAAACCAAAACTTATTACGAAAGAATACATCAAAGAAGGAGCAATAGTTCTTGATGTTGGGATAAGTAGAGATACGCTTGGAAAAATATCTGGGGATGTTGATTTTGAATCAGTCTCTTTGATTACCAAAAACATTTCCCCCGTTCCAGGTGGTGTCGGCCCAATGACGATCGCAATGCTACTGCAAAATACAGTCCTTGCTGCGGAGTTACAGAACCAACCACAAAAATAGTTTTACTTTTTCAGTATCTCATCTATTTTCTTGGCAATATATACCATATCTTTTTCTTTCATACCAAGAGTTGTGACAGCTGCAGTCCCTAATCGTATCCCTGACGGATCTATCACACTACGTGTATCGTTTGGAATAGTATTCATGTTCACAATGATGCCGTGTTTCTCCAGTCTCTCCCCTGCAACTTTTCCAGAAATACCTGTACCACTATTCCAAGTATCTATGAGAATAAGATGAGAATCAGTTCCTTTAGTTACAATTCTAAAGCCGAGTTTTTGTAATTCACTTGCGAGCTTCTGTGCATTTTTAATTACTTGTGCGGCATACTTTTTAAACGCTGGAGCACCTGCTTCACGGAGTGCTACTGCTACTGCTGCAATCTGATTGTTATGTGGTCCACCAAATAGGCCTGGGATAATAGCTCTGTCTATTTTTTTATCCATCTCACGCAAATCTTTTTTTACAAAAATCATTGCACTACGCGGACCACGAAGTGTCTTGTGCACGGTTGTGGTCACAACATCTGCATATGGAAATGGACTTGGATATACCCCACCTGCAACAAGTCCTGCAACATGTGACATGTCCACCATCAAGAGACTGCCTGATTTTTTAGCAATCAAAGCAAACTTTTTAAAATCAATCACTCGAGGATACGCAGTAAAACCAGCAATGATAATATCTGGCTTTTCCTGTAGTGCAATTGCTTCAATTTTTTTATAATCAAGCACCTCTGTAATAGGGTCAACTTCATACTTTACCTGCTTCCATATTTTTCCTGTCATTGACACACTTTGACCGTGAGTAAGATGCCCACCACTTCTAAGTGTGAGCCCCATGATTTTCCCACCGAGTGGCACAAGGGCTGAGTAGACTGCAAAATTTGCTGGTGAGCCTGAGAGTGGCTGCACATTTACATGCCATTTTCTTGCATCAAGAGAAAAGAGTGAGAGTGCTCTTTCTTGTGCGAGAGATTCTATTTTATCAATAACTTCATTCCCTCCGTAGTAGCGCTTCCCTGGGTAGCCTTCCGAATATTTGTTTGTGAGCGTAGACCCGAGTGCTTCTAGCACATCCTCTGACACATAGTTTTCAGATGCAATGAGATTGATTACAGAATTCTGCCGCTTCTCTTCAAGTTGAATAAGTTTTTTGATTATTGTGTCTTTCATGAAATATAGAAATTAAAATATGGTCGCACTTTTTTACGTAGATCTTCTGCAAATTTATTTCTCTATACTACCTTATTTAGGATGGAATAAAAAGAAAGAACCGGTTTTGCTTTGCAAAACCGGTTCGGATGCATTCGAACAAAACTAAGGAATTGAAGCTGTGTAGTCAGGATCAAGAAAACCCATGAT
Source organism: Minisyncoccota bacterium (assembly GCA_043781255.1). GTDB lineage: Bacteria > Patescibacteriota > Minisyncoccia > Phycocordibacterales > UBA5272 > UBA11704. Next base: position 6,124 of record JAYWBQ010000044.1, read on the forward strand.
ACCCCTAGCTTCGTTAAGAATACTTTTTGGAGATCTCTCCTTGTCGCCGTCCATACAGTCAATGATTTCCCAATTCAAATGCTTGGCATAAAAAATACCAGCATTATGAGAATTTTCCATGTAAACAAGATCTTGCTCAACAGCATCAAGCTGATCATTTGTTGCAAAAGCTCGCTCTTTTAAACGCTTCAAGGAAATTTCCCATGGCAACATAAGATAAAGAGTATTTCTTGGGCGAGGAAGTTCTAAATCATCATATTCAAGACGATAAAGCCACTCTACAAACTTCACACGTTCCGCGTCAGTTTTAAACTTTCCACCTTGGTGTAAAAGATTACTGTCAACGTAACGATCGTAAATCACAACATCACGATTATCAATAAGATCACGCAAGAAAGGCAAAGACTCACGGCGGTCCTGTGCGTATGACAAACTTGCAGCCATAGGATCAAGACTTGAGAACTTGAAGCTGGCAGCTTTTGTACTCTTGAGGACAAGATCAAGGCATCGACCGCCGACAGTATCTTCGTATCGTGGAAAAGAAACACGACCAACCCTCAAACCCATCTCATTCCTGAGTACATTCACTAGGTTAGTTGTAAGCGTTCCCTTTCCACTGCCATCTGAGCCTTCGATTGCCCACTGGTATAGTTTGATGGTGCCACTCAAATCATATTTTCTCATGTTATTCCCCTTTAAAAAAAATCACAGATGGAAGCCGCAAAGTAAATCTTTTGTTTTCTTTTCACGTATATCTCCTTTGCTTTTCAGCATTATAACAATGAACTGACACAATCGTACAGGAATATATCACTCAACACAAACAAAGAAAAAAGAGATGCTGTCAATATTGCAGAAAGTGCTATAAACCTGTAGAGTTTCTAATAGCAATCCTGCTCTTTTTCATTCTTAATTTACGAGGAGTTTCTCATGACTACAATAATTCATGACCATAACGTGGTCACTGCCGAAAAAATCCAAACAGCACAAGAACAAACCCTTTAAGCACTCGCAGAGCGCAAGAGTCCTGCAAATCTTGGATACGTATACGGACAAGGTCCTTACGAAAACCAGATGGCAAATATTTACCTGAATGGCTCTGCAAAAGCAGGCCGTACAGGCACCGGAACTCTGAGTCTTTTTGGCATTCAAATGCGTTGGGATCTCAATAAAGGTTTCCCTCTTATTACAACCAAAAAAGTTTTTACTCGTTCTATTATTGAAGAACTTCTTTGGTTTTTGAAAGGTTCAAGCAATAATAATCTGCTCAGAGAGCGTGGTGTCACCATTTGGGACGAATGGGCTGCACCTGATGGCGATCTTGGGCCGATTTATGGAGTTCAGTGACGAAGCTGGCCTAATTATGATGGAGGGACAATTGATCAGATTGCTCAAACAATTAAGCTCCTCAAAACCAATCCTGATTCTCGTCGAATCTTAGTGAGCGCATGGAACGTAGCCCAGCTACCAAAGATGGCTCTTATGCCATGCCACACACTCTTTCAATTCTATGTAGCTGAAGGGAGGCTTTCCTGTCAACTTTATCAAAGAAGTGCTGACTGGTTTCTTGGGGTTCCATTTAACATTGCAAGCTATGCCCTCCTCACACACATGATTGCCCAGCAATGTAATCTACAAGTCGGTGAATTCATTTGGACTGGTGGTGACTGTCACTTATACAGTTTTCACCGAGAACAAGCGGAGCTCCAACTATCTCGTACAGCAAAAGCACTTCCTCAGCTTGTTTTCAAAAGAAAACCAGCTTCCATTGATGACTATGCATTAGAGGACTTTGAATTTGTTGGGTACGACCCTCATCCACACATTCCTGCTCCTGTTGCAAAATGAGAAAGTGATGAAAATAAAGGCGAACGATGCATGCATCGTTCGCCTTTTTTATTTTTGTATATATTTCTACTTTTTCTTATTCACCCAATGAACAATACTGAATCCTGGAATATTCCCAGAAGCATCCTTGTTCACTTTCATTTCTTTCAAAGAAAAAGGCCATTTTGCCGCAGGATTAAGGAGTTCCAGCGCACAATGTGTAACACCTGGTGTTATTGGATAGCTTTCTTTCACAACAGTGATCCATGCTTCATCCGCAAGACGCATTGCAAGATACCAAATGCTCGATCCACCAATACAGAAAACTTTTTCTGTATTTGCAGCGTGTATAGCTTGCTCAACAGAAGCAAACACTTCCGCACCTTTAGCTTCATAGTCTGACGTATTAGTAATCACCATATTATCACGATCAGGGAGTGGTCGAAAATTTATTGGAAGTGACTCCCATGTACGACGACCCATGATGACAGTGTGTCTGGTAGTAAGCTCTTTAAAGTGTTTGACGTCTTCGAGGATACGCCAGGGAATCTTTTCTCCTTCACCGTAAACGCCATTTTGAGAAACTGCCGCAATAACAATAACTTTTTTTTCCATTATTTACTCCTAAGAACTTCTTCCATAAAGGAAGCACCTTCTCATACTAAAAGAAGTTAGTGTAAAAAGCAAATTACTTTCCTGTACTACCAAATCCCCCTTCTCCCCAGAGCGACTCAGTTAATTCATCAACTTCTACAACATCTGGAAATTCAACTTTTTGAATAAGGAGTTGCGCAACTTTATGACCATGTAGAAATGTATACGATGTGTCCCCAAGATTATGCATCATCACCGACACTTCACCACGATACCCTGCATCTATTACGCCACCTAATGTCTTTAAACTTTTTGACCCAATGGAAGACTTGCCCCAAATGAGTCCAACGTTTCCTACTTCTATTTCAAATGAAACTCCGATAGGTATCATCGCTGTCATACGCGGCGCCACTGTATGTTCACCACAAGCATACAAATCTATCCCTGCATCGTCATGATGAACTCGTGTCGGCATCTTTGCATCACTTCGTAATTTCTTTATTTTTAGTTGCATGGTAGCAGTGTATCAAAAAATAAAAGCCCCTAGCATTTCTGCTAAGGGCTCCACTTCAACCGCTCTTCTTATTTCCAAGAATGAAACTGCTTTGGGAGCTGCGTCTCAATCTGCCCCTGATACGTACCACTCTTCTTGTAGGAAACTGTCTTACTCCGCATTCTTTCGAATACGAAACGGGCAATTGCCTGACGATGCCTCAAAACCATGTCGTGAGGAGCAAGCACTTCAAGTGTTGCGGTCCCAAAAAATCCAGGATCAAAGAAACCGGCAAAATGTGAAAAGAACAGTCCTAGACGTGGATGTAGAGCCGTAAGCTCAGCACAGTGCGTTTCTGGAATGTTAATCATCTCATTGGTTGAAAGAAGGAGATGATCACCAGCATTTAACCTGATGAACCCGGACTTTGGATCCCCCGGAACCATCTCTTCCGCATAGACTGGCTCAAAGTACTCCCGAGGGTCAAGGTTACGAGAAGAAAGATCAAGCGCCCTCCTTGTACGTTTTGTCTTGTACCCTACAAGCTTCTTCCCTTCAGCATACAACGTGCAATAGATGGAACCATCTTCAGTAAACAGTGAAAGTTCACCTTGACGATACGGCATCTGGCCATTACGCCTATGCAAGAGATCCTTTGTGAGGATAAGCGCGGCAAGATCATTCTCTTTAAGTCTGGTATCCCCATCAAACATTCTCAACTGATTCAATCTTTCCTTGTTATCCAAAATAATGGGGTAGGTAAGTGGCTGAATGGTAAGCCAAACTTCTCCCGAGTAACCACCTCGACGTTTATCAACGACATCGAAACCCTCAACATAGTCAGCAATAGTTCTCACAAGGAGAAAATTTCTCCCCGAAGTTGACTTAGCATTTAGATAACCGTAAATACCTGGTGAGAAATTTGGATTAATCGTAGCTTTCGCAAGATAAATACCACCAACCTCTGCCTCATCCCCGAGAGAGATCTTTTTTGCTCCCATAAGAGGAAGCAGGTCTCGAACTTTTTCTTTACGAGGACCACTTGGGGCTATCAAGTCGTTGATTCTGTAGACTTCGTCTGTCATCGTTAGATCAATCGATGCCGGGCCAATGTGAGACTGATCAAAACCAGAAAGTGTTTCAATTCTCCCAATATTTACCAGTTCTGTAAGATCTTTTTTAGAAAAGACACCTTGCCCAGAATAGGGTACTTGTTTCATCATTCACCTCATTTCTTTTAAGAACTATACTCCCTTTCGGGGCTGGCTAAAGCCTACACTAAAAAACAAAAAACCGCACTCTTGCGGTTTTTTGCTTTTGTTGCTTAGTTTTCTGTGTCCAGGATTCTTGTTTGGTCAGAAGTTAAAATGTTTGGACATCAGATAGTCTAAAAATTGATTTAGCTACAAGGCGCACAGAACTTTTGCGACCAAACAGTCTATTTACGGCCAGGCCGTGAATCTGCTGATTCAGACGCGTGGAGCAAAAATTCTGTGCAACGTAGTAGATGAAGTGATTTTTAGACTAGATGACTTTGATGCCGGCAGAGCGTGCAGTCCCTTCGATAATCTTCATTCCCTGTTCGACAGTATGAGCAGTAAGATCCTTAAGCTTAAGCTCCGCAATTTCCCTGATCTTATCCTTTGAAATTGTTCCAGCGTCACCTTTTGAGTTACCTTTTGCCACATTTGCAGCCTTCATGACCAGAGATGTCGCTGTAGGAGTCTTGATAACGAAGTCATAAGTACGATCTTCGTAAACGTAGATCTTCACTGACATTCTTCCTGTCATTCCTTGGGTTGCGGCGTTAAACTTGTTAACGAAATCCCCAATCTGAACACCAGCCTGTCCGAGTGCAGGGCCAAGTGGTGGAGCAGGTGTAGCTTTTGCAGCTTCAATCTGAACCTTAACGTATTTTGTAATTTTCTTTGCTGCCATGATATTGTTTCTTAAAGTTTGGTTATTCTAACACGTTTTTTAATCCTTTTCAAGGAATTCTTGATGATGTCTCCGAAAGTCAGAAATTGCTTTAGCTACAAGGCGCATGAAATTTTTGCGACCAAAATGTACGAATAGTACATTGCGGGAACAAAAATTTCATGCAACGACGTAGATGAAGTGATTTATGACTTTTTATATTTTTTTGATTTGGAGAAAGTCTAGCTCAACAGGGGTTTCTCTTCCAAACATATTCACTAAAACCTTTAACTTCCCTCTTGCCTTATCCACCTCAGAAACTTTTCCTTCAAAATCTTTGAATGGACCATCGGTAATTCCCACGAGCTCACCTACCGTAATCGCAATCTCATGTTCAACCTCACCTGTATTCATACGATTAAAAAGGAAATCAATTTCTTTTTGAGAAAGTGGTACTGGTGTTGTTCCTGCTCCTACGAACCCTGTTACTCGAGGTGTATTTCGCACCACATACCAACTGTTATCATCCACAATCATATCCACGAGAATATATCCTGGGTAAATTTTTTCTTCCACTTCAACACGCTTTGTACCTTTTACTTTTATTTTCTTTTCGAGTGGAACAACGACTGCAAAAATCTTGTCTTCCATTCCAAGAGATTCAATACGTTGCTTCAAATTTCGAAGCACAGCATTCTCGTAGCCACTGTAGGTATGAATTGCATACCAATGACGCTCTCCGGTAAATTCTTGTTTAGCCATAGATTAAAATAAATTAACGATTCACAATTTTTGTTAATAATGTACGTAGTCCAACATCAACTCCTCCTAACGCAACTGCAACAGCTATTGAAATTACAATCACTAAAATTGTAAATGTAATAGTTTGTGAAGTTGTCGGGAATACCACTTCTTTAAGTTCGGCTTTTGTTTCTTTAAGGTATTGTAGTAATTTGTTCATAAAAGTATGGGATTTGAGTAGTTATTACGTGAATGCTACCCTTATTCTAAAAAACACCCCCTAGGGCATTTATTACTTAGGATAATACCATGTTTTTTATAGTAAAGCAAGAAAAAATACTCCAAGAACTGATGTAGAAAATGAGCAATACTAGAAGTATTGCTCATTTTCAAAAACACGTTGTAAGCTATTTAAGAGTATATGTAATCGTCACACGAGATTTGATAACATTTTCCCCCGATGGAACAGAAACTGCGTCTCGTTGGGCAGCACCCGTAGTCATAGCTTCTGCTTTGTACATGACTGGATAGTATCCCCCAGTATCTTCAGTAAACTGTGTAATAGACCCTAGGCGAACCCCAAGTGCCTTTGCTGTTACTTCGGCTTTCTCTTGTGCTTTTTTGATGGCAAGTGCCTTTGCGTCAGCCTGTACCTTGTCCATGTCATCCACGGTAAATTCTGGGCCGGAAATCTCAGTGATATTTACTTTACCAAGGACCCCAAGAACCTCCCCTACCTGATTAACTTTACGAACTTTCACGGTAACTGACTGAGTTACTTCATACCCTATGACAATAGTCTTTGCCGGAGGACACACATACCCGTTACAGTATCCAGTCTGCTGTGACTCATACTTTGGAGTAACATTGTACGAAAGAGTCTTAACATCTTTTTCTTTGTCAACACCAAGAGTTTCGAGAGCTTTTACACCTGCTGCAATTTTTGCATCAGCAAGTTTCTGAGCTTCTGGAACTGTTTTTGCAGATTCACGAACAGTAAATGAAACTGTTGCAACATCCGGCTTAGCAGTTACTTCACCGTCACCTGATACAGAGATCGATGCGACTTGTCCATTCGGATGTTTAATGGCATCAAAATTATTCATTCCAAAACCGAGTGCTGCATATGCCACACAAATGAGTGCAATTGTCGAAGCAATCCACGTATATTTTTTATAGTTAACTGATTCCATAGATTTTTTGTTTAATTAAGAAAACATTCATCACGTAGTTTTATAAACGTCCGTTACTGTACATATATCCCAGTATCAGTATTATAACAAGTAGCATGACTCCTGCCAAGAACGCGAGAGACTCATCTTGGCGATTTAATGGTACAGCTTCTAGAATAACTTCCTTATCGCTAATCTCTTTTCCTTTATGGGGATCACTTTTATTTTCAGAAATAATAGAACTCTCTTGTGGCATCACCGTAATGACTTTCATTTTTTCTTCTGATGCAATATCTCTATGAAATACATCTTTATACTTAGAAAAAGACCAGACATGCGGCGAACTCTCAAAAGGTAAAAGTGGTAAATTATCTGGTATCACCACTTCTTTTTTAATTCTTTTTTCTTCACTTACTTCCTTAATAACTACCAAAGATTCTGGTTCAGTAACCCTACTAAACTGAGAAGGAGTGGGTACTAGTCCAGCAACATAAGAAGTCACAGGTTTTTCTGTAGTAGGAAAAGTAGGCGCAGATAAAAAATCTTTTTTACTATCTACAGTAACTGGTACATCTATAACATTTTTAAGAATAGAAACTTCGATAGGTTTCTGCTCTATGAGAGGATCTTTTTTACCTTGAAAAATATCGTTTTTTCTAGGTGGGGCCGTTTCTACAAAAGTGCGTAATGTATTCTCTTCGTTCCCATCTTGCTGATAAAAAGTAAGAGGTGCAGCATTTGTAGAAGTTATCTGTTTAAGTATTACTTCTGTTTGAGGTTTGGCAGCTTTACTTTGTAGAACATCTTTATTCGTTGTTTTACGAGAAGCAAATAGCGCAAGTGCATCCTTGATCACTTTTTCCTCCCATCCAGCTGCAGTTAGCAATGTGATAAGTAATTCTTTGTCGATATTTTCGTGACGCGAAGCAAGCTGATCTAGAATCGTTTCAATTTCGGAAAGTGTCATTGTTGGGAGGAGGAACTTCTCGCGTAGAAGCTAAATTAACCGAGTACAAAACTACTTCTTAGAAGATTTTGTAGGAGTAACTGGTGCAACTGGTGCCTGTGGAGTGAGTGAGTTAATGAATTTCTGGAGATCAGCATTTCCAGGATTACGACGAAGGAGTTCGTCAGCAAGTGGCTTTGCGAGAGCTGGCTCTCCGCCGTCACGAAGTGAAAGTGCTAAGAAGTATGCAATGTTTGCGTTGTTTGGATCTTTTTCAAGAGCGGTCTTAAGTGCAAGGACTGCATTAGCGTAATCTTTCTTTCCATAGAAAAGAAGTCCAGCTTGTACGTATGTTGCAGGATCGTTTGGTGCGCTCTTGATTGCTTCAATAGCAAAGGAAATCGCCCCTTCAACGTCATTTTCTGATGCTTGAAGCTGACTCATAAGGTAAAGCGCGTCTGCAAAGTTTTGCTTCTTTTTAAGCGCATCTGTGAGATGAGTTCGTACTCCTTCTTTTGTTCCTGCAGATGTCTCAAGGCGAGCGAGCATAAGGTACAAGTAAGGATTTTCAGGGTATAATTTAATCGCTTCTTCGTATGATTTCTTGGCGTTACTAAAGCCACCCTCTTTATCAAAAGGAATTGCAAGCTCGTATGCTCTACCCAAAGAAACATAGTTCTGGTAGTTATTTTGATTCATTTTTACCGCCATAAGACCTGCATCTACTGCCTTTGCAGATCTTGCAAGATATTTGTTTTTGAGAGCTTCCTGATCAGTTGTGTTTGTTGATACGAGGTTTCTATTAGCAGTTATTGCATACTCAACGAGCACACGATAAAAACCATCAAATGGATATATTTGGGCAGCTTTAGTAACGAGCACCTCAGCTTCGTCAGCATTAGGTGCAATCTGTGATTTGTTGTAATACGTAAATGCTCTTGTTTTATTAATTGTAATGAATGCATTTATTCCAAGAACAAGTACCATTGGAATAAAAAGATACGCAAGCTTTTTACTTGGATGAAATTCTGTAAGACGCGCCTTTGCCATTCCAAGACCTGAAACAATCATCCACATAACTAGCATCGCGTATGAAAGCGGTACAAGCCATGCAACTGAAATAAAATATATAATTGTCAATGCAAGAAGCCCGAGGACAATATGTTCACGTCCTTCCTTATTTTGACGATAACTAATGATAGTGCTGTAGAGTGCAGAAAGTGTAAGCAGCATAAACGCAAGAAGTCCAACAATACCAAGCGTTACAAACATCGTTGTCATGGTGTCCGCACCAAATGCAAAATCATACCCAAAGTACGATGAGTTGATAACATCTTGTGGCTTATGAAGTTGCCATGCACGAGTAAAGTTACCAGCACCAATTCCAAATAGTCCATCTTGAACCAAAACTTTTTTACCAACAAGGAGTGTACTTGTGAGATTTGGTCGAATGCTATTCTGTGCAGAAAGCGTAATCACCCACGCGATAAACAAGCATGCTGTTACAAAAATAATTGCCTTGTATTTCTTTGCGAGATTACCTTTTTTGATATAAAAGAAACACGCAAGTGAGAAGAGTCCAATATACACAGAGAAAGAAAGTGAGCTTGAGAAGCCAGAGAAAAGTGCTTTTGTGGTAGTAAGTACACTTCCACCAATCATGAGTGCACTCACAAAAGCAAAGGATGATATAGCGAGCACTCCAAGCATGACGACCTTTAAAATATGTCTCGTTCTTTCAGGTAATGTTCTTACAAGATACATTACCGCAGGAAGTGTGAGAAATGCAGCACCTGAATACTGGTTAAATGCTTCCCCAAAAAAGAGAATGCCGGGTGTCTTTGAAAAAAGACAAGAAGCAAGCACTGCAACCGAAAATACAAAATATGAAATAAACTCAAGCTTAGAAACACTGTGCCAATTTCGTGTCACCGTTGCAACAAAAACGTATGAAAAAAGTGCAACAAACACAAGTAGCATCATTGCAATATGGTATGTTACATCTCCTGAAAACCCTGTTTTAGGGATAAAAAATAGTGGAGCTCCTACAACCACACAAATAGTCGTATACTGATAAAGACGGGAAAAGAATCGGGTTAGTAATTTCATAATTTTGTATTTTTATTAATAAATATTTAAATCTAGTATATCGCGTTTACCTTGTTAGTATCTGTGGACAGGAAATGGCTTAAAGGTACTCTAAAAAAGGTATACTGAGTTGTACTTATGAATTCTGAAAAAATGACTCCTCCGTTACAAGAAAACCAAACTGAACATACGCATTCTTCGGAAGAGAATGGGGGGGCTCCTGTTTTACTGTCACCCAACGAAGCTTCAGTTATCTACCACACCAAAAACCTCTACCCTGCCGTTCGTCATATCATGCTTGTTGTATGTGTTTTATTTTTTATTGTACTCACTCTTTTCCTAGTCCATCAAAATGGAAAAAGTATTTATGATAACGGCATCTAATCTTCTTTCACGTGTGCCTTCGCTATTTTCTGATCTTGCAAAAATCCTTGCTGGAGAGATTGACTGTGGCACTGCAACACTCACAAAATATGGGGCAGACAATTCACCTTACTATGTCACCCCACAAGCAGTGATCTATCCTAAAAATTCTACTGATATAAAACATGTTCTTTCTTTTGCGCGAGAGTACACAATGCCGGTAACTGTACGCGGTAAAGGTACAGGATACGCTGGAGGTGCCCTTGGGGAAGGTATTATTCTTGATATGACACGGTACTTTAGCCAGCTACGTAACATCAACATGCTCGAAAATACGGTAACTGTTGATGCTGGTGTAACACTTGACTCACTTCTTGGAAAACTTCACGCATGGCATTATGACATTCCTTGTATTTCTATGAGTGATAAAAATAGTACTGTTGGTGCCCTCGTTGCTACAAAAAGTCTAGGAGGAAGCTCCTTTCATCATGGGTCTATTCGTGAATGGATAGAAGCACTCACGGTTATTGTCGATAGTGGAGAAGAGCATCACATTGCGGATGGCATAACCCCAAGCGGCCGACTGTTAGGTATTTATCAATCAGTGTTTCCGATACTTTCACAAGCTTCCCCCATATTACGAGCAAGTAAACCGACCTCTCATGAGGATGCCTCTGGATACAATCTTTGGAGTACTTCAATTGGCCCACGTCAGCTTATCGACCAACTTACAGGGTCAGAAGGTACACTTGGCATCATTACTTCAGTCACCTTTCGTGTGTCCCCACATAAGCCACACAGCATAACAACCTGTATTCCACTAGCAACAAAAGCGTCACTCTCAAAGTATATACAAATAGCGCATCAGTATAAAAGTGAGAACATATTTTTATATGATCAGACTTTTATGCAACTAGCAGAAAGATACTCTCCAACACTTGTACCATTTTTCCCCGATACTCCCTATGTACTTCTTGTCACTCATAAAGCACATAACAAGGAGAAACTTCATCATTTAGTAAGAGCTTTTAAACACGCCCTCCCTATCGAAGACCATTTTATAAAGACAATTGACGGGGACCTCGAACGTATCACTGATACTGAGTTTCTTTACCTCCTCGTCAATACCTATACAAACTCTATGCTTAGTCCTACTCCTGTAGGAAATGGTCTTATAGTTACTATCCCTCAACTACCAACATTTCTTGAAGAATTAGAGACCTACTTAGATTCGCTTGGCAATCTTTACACCATCACAGGAAATGTTGGCAGCGGACATATTTCAGTGACAACATTATTTGATCCTCGGTCAAAAAAATATGACGATGACACTCTTCTCTACACCAAACAGCTTTTCTCAATCCTTAAACGTCATAAAGGTGGCATCAGTGCAACCGATGGAGAAGGTCTCATGAGAACACCTTTTCTGTCATATATTTACAGTGACGCCACTATACGTGTATTTAAAAAAATAAAAGATGCATGGGATCCGCTTTCTATTTTAAATCCAGGTAAAAAACTTGAAACAACGATAACATACCTTCAACAGCATCTTAGGCGACCACTACGAGAAAAAGAGTAACTCAGGAAAAATATTCTCTACCGCACACTACATGCATCCATAATCGCATATTCTGGCATACATGGATACTGATTTCGGTAGCGGGAAACCTTAATAACCCAAGTATTCACCTACTCTCATATTCTAGTAACACCTCACCTGTGCACGACCCCTCACCTGTATCAAACAGGAGTAAATGAAAGATATAACCCCCGAGGTCTTGCCTTGGGGTACGTTCGTCAAAGAAAAATGAGCAATAGCTAAAGTCTATCCCTCTTCACTAAATGCTTCACTTGATCTTCCGGATTATAACTTGCCCTCACAACCTGACGCGCCCAAATACGAAATTCTTTCCCCCACTCTCCTTTTACACGAAAACCAATTGCAATAATCACATCTGTGTTATACACAAAAATCTTTCGTGCAACTTTTTTCTTACCTTCCTGTTGTGTCACCATAAGTTCACGCTCACTGAACGCTTTCGTTAATTCTTTTTCTCGATAAATTTTTTTAAGATGATCATTCACTGTGGGGATACTTCTTCCGTAAATGCGTGCGATTCTCTTTTGAGTACTCCACACTTCATTGTCAAAAATGAAAACACCTTCCTTGACAAGATTTGGCTGATTATCGACGTGAATTCGAGGAAGAAGACTATATTTATCCATACTAAAGAGTATAGCAGTTAGATTCTATTTTTTATGAGCAAATCTTCTTCAATGCTGAAAAATTCATAATCTTTTTTGAAAAGCTTAATTGCGATATGATAAATACTATATGTAATAAAGAATGCTGCAAAGACATCGATAGAATAGTGTAAATGTGACAAGAGAACAATCACCCCAAAAATAACAGAAGAAAACAAAAATAGATTACGGATATAAATATGATTCCAGAAAATAAGTGCGATTAGAAATGGGAGCCCAGTATGCCCTGAAAAAAAGAGGTCGTTCCCTGAGGTAATAAAGTTAAGTAGTCCAGAATCAAGGTTAAGTTTGATTGGATATGGTCCAAGATGGGTGAGCGACACAAACATTGCGCGAATAATAATAAAGAGCGATGTTGTTTTTATTAAAAATGGCGCTGCTTTTCTAAAAAAAAGACAAAGTACAACCACAAAAAGTGAAAGCATTATAGCTCCTTGTACGAAAATTAACTCAAAATCAAACACGGGGGTATTACTAAGAATAATGTCTTCTACATAGTTACTCGCATTTATTTCTGCATATCTACTCGCAAGATGGGTTATGTAGACACTTACGATGAAGAGAATTACCCCTTCGAGCAGCGAAGAGTAGTATCGCCACCTGGACACAGGCTTTACAGAGGTTTTCTTTTTCATGTTTTCGAGTATACCAGAAAATGACTTGATTTTTATACCTAAAATGGGTATAACGTAGCGAATTGAGTGCTCACAAAAATGACTTGACAAAAATACTAATATATGATATGATACCAGGTAGAAGTTCTTAATAGGTAACCTCTCCGAGACCTCTTATTTTCAATCACCAACCAAACACCTGCACGGATCTGTTTTATCTCCTTTGCTATTTGCACATTCGTGCAGGTATCAACACACAAGGAGTGTACACACCATGAATTTGGTAATAAAACAACGTGCTTCCCTTCTGGAAGCGGTCATGGCATTTAAACTGCTTGTGACTAACTATCAGAAAAAAGGTTATATGACTAGCTCGTTTACTTTGGTAAACGCGTACGTAATATGTAGTCGCTTCTGTGGCTACATGATACAAGCAACACTGTTTATGTTCGATCCTTCACGGGGTCAACTAGTAGTAGCAAAGAGTGGGAAACTCGTCGTCGGAACTATGCGTGCGGAATTTAATCCAAAGCGTACACCGATTGAAAAGACTTTTCCTGTCGAAATGAAGGAGTTACGTAACAGCACTCAGTCATTCGCTTACTTAGGTTCATTTGCTGCAATCCCAACAGATGAATGCAAACGGCCATGCCTACAGATATTTAGGAAACTCCTGAATACGCTGATTGAAAACAAGATTGACGTAGCGATCTGCGTGGTGCACCCTGACCACAGTACATTGTACAAACTTTTCGGTTTAACTGAAAAACGTTCGTCAAAAGAATCTCTGGACGGATTAGATTCAGAAGTAAAAGCCACACTCATGTTCGGTAACGTAAAAGAAATTGAACAACGAACACGGCGTCTGACTAAAAATGTCTGAGTCAAATAAACGCGCAGCCTTTAAAACAGGTAGCGCGTTTTTCTTTATAAGATTCTGGATATATGTGGCTTACTTTTGTAACAAATCTTTTACAACAACTAATGCTACCACATACATACTCTCTGCTCAGCCAAGCGGGTTATTCTCATTTGCTTTTTTTGTGTGTGAATACCAAAGTTCGGGGATAAGTCCCTTTTGATCAACTGTTTTATCGGCACGCTTTAAATACTCAGTCGCCTTTTCAACATTCCCCATTTTCCCATAAATAATTGCAAGCCATGATAAGCCCATAGACCATTCTGCTTCTTCACTGTAATACCATCTTTATTGTTGTTGTAATATATATCATTACGATAACGAATCACCCCCATATCACGAGTAAGGAAATATTCGACGTTTGAAAGGATTATATTTTTTTCTTCTTCAGTGGTTACTTCAAATGGAAAAATCAGTGACAGGAGGACGAGGTCGAAGAATCGATTGGCAGTCTCCCTTGGAAGGAGCGCATGAAGCGCACTCTCCCCTTTTTCTATCGCTCCCTCTGGGAGGCTGAGACTATGGTGCATGTAGTCTAGGATAAAAGCCTGCTCAAGGGAAAACCCTAACCGCAATGAGTCTTTCATGGTAACTATTTTTTTAAGGTAATTATGTATCCTCCTCCGTCAGTAAAGAACTGGTCTCCAGAAAAATTTTGTCCAATAACCGGATTTACCAACTGAAGTTTCTGATATTTTATTACTACTCCTGCTTTTTGTAGATCTGTGAATAGTAGCTCTCTTTCTGTGTCTAGATCAGGTTTAATTTTATGTGTTACCCCCCACTTCACTCCTTTATCCAGACTTACTGTTCCTACATAAATAAATTGGCCTTCAGGTGTTTGTGTGTTTGTTTTCCAGAATCGTGCGTGATGTCTTTCATTAACAATATTTGTTTCTGTAGGCTTTTCAAAACCAAAATCATGAACATTGCTATTCCAAAATGAAGGAGTAATGGGGGCTGTGGGATATGTTTGATGAAATATAGCAGCCATAGAAGCATGTAGCAATGATTTAATTCCAACAGCATCTGCTCCAGACCAGCCAGCTTCTTTAAATGCTTGAATAAGGAATTGATTATCTTTTGCCACCACCATGAAACTAATCGGCTCTTGAGGTTGTCCGAGTAATCCTTCTGTATATTTTAATCGACTATTTTTTTCAGAAGAGAAGATATCTATTGGATTGATTACAGATGGAGTAACAGGAGGCGTATACATGGTAAGTAAGGGCTGATACCTAGAAGCATAGACAATGTAAAATATAACTTCACATACTATTAAACAAGTAGTAATATATTTAAAATTCTTCGGTATAGATAAGAAATATGATATTTTATGCTTTGAAATATACCACTCCGTAATACTAATGCCAATAATGAGCCCTAGCAGTCCTACGAGATAACCACCCAATACATCGCTCAAATAGTGAACTCCAAGGTAAATTCGACTTAGTCCTATCAGGAAGATGATTATGCATCCAGCGAAGAGTAGAGTGGATTTCCATTTCAATTCTTGAAAATGTTTCCAAAGGAAATATAGTAAGAATCCATAAAGTGCAACAGCTATTGTAGCGTGTCCGCTAGGAAATGATAGTGAAGTTTCTTGATAGAAAGGGATTAGTTCACCAGGACGGGATCTGTGAATTAGAAGTTTCCCTACAAACACAAACAATTCACTTCCTAGAAGGGTAATCCACAACGAGAGAATGTAAATCCTTTTTTTAAGCAACCAGAAGAATGTTGAGGCTATAGCTGCTACACTAAATACTATTTGTCCTTTGCCTAAGATAGTAATCCAAAGGAATATTTTTATAAGTACAGGATCTCTGAATGCATATAGGAGGTTAGCCAATCGAATATCCAAAGATACGATGAGATCTGACACTAAAACATCTTCTACAATTCCAAAGAAGGAAAATAAAACATAGATAAAAGAAACTCCTAGGAAGGTAAGGGGTAATCCAAAAAAATTGTTTTTCTGAAATCTTTTTTTTAGGAAGGAAAATATTTTAGGATTTTGTTGAACAAGTTTTTTAACTTCGGAATTATGTACTATTGCTTCAATTATAGAAAAAATAATGGACTTAAAAAAAGTAAAAATTTTGTGGCTTTTCTTAACTACAAACCAGATACCAAAACCAAAAATAACAACAGCTATTAGAAAAATACCTAGACGCGATGACCAAACTTCAACAACGGTTAGTGCTTCACCAAAAAAATACCCCAGAAGTAAATGAGATGCCGCCCAAAGAAAAGCACTCACTACATTCCAAAACAAGAAAATGCGTAAATTCATTCCTGTTAGCCCAGCTACGAATGGAATAATAGGACGTAAAAGTCCTATAAAACGACCAAGAAAAATACTTTTATCTCCATATTTTTTAAAAAATCTTTTTCCTTTATTCAAATGACTAACTTTCAAAATCTTGTTCCCTTCTTTGAAAAAATGAGTACCTTTTGTGCCAAGATAGTAACTGAGACCATCACCCATGATTGCTCCAATCGCTGCGAACCAAATCAAGTTCCCTATATCAAGATATCCTTGTGAGGACAATAAACCCATAAAAACAATAATTACCGCCCCTGGAACAATAGACCCTACGAATGCGAGTGATTCCAGAAAAGAGATTAGAAAAATAAACCAATACCCAAAGACCCCCAAATGCTCAATCGTTGGAAGGAGGAGGTTAACAAAACTCATAAGACTAATACTATCTTATTTGTAAGGATTAGTATATGTTTGGTATGTTCTCTCGAGTGTAAATCAACCACCCCGCGGTAAGCCGACGAGGTATGACTGGATAATGCCCTTAGTATGTAAAGAGGCGTAGTTGATTGTTTGGTATTGTCTTTCCGTGATTTTGTACGTACGCAGATACTGTAGTCCAATTGCCTCCAGTTCCTACTGTCGCCACATAATAACCATCGCTCCAGAACTCACCTCCCCATAGTTCTTTTTTTTGGAGCGTCTCTGTCTTAGTAACAAGACGCTCACTCTGGTGTGGCTATCGGGATTTGAACCCGAACTGAGGGTTCCACAAACCCTAGTGCTAACCATTACACTATAGCCACCATCTCTATCAAATCTATATGTGAATTACAGAATGAGGTCTTTACTCTAACACATATTCGTACTTTTTTGAAGAGTAGTTGTTTTTTTGTGTTCATGTTAGAGTTACGAATATCTGTTCATTTCGAGCAGTCTTTAAAGAGAAGATAGGTGAAAAAAAATATACTTGCTGCGCTCTTTCCTTTTTTCCTCATTCCCAACGTCCAAGCCCAAAGTAATCAATTTTATTCCACAGAAACACCTTTGGTTTACAGCAGTAACTTGAGACCTGTAGCAGAAACAACAAGCTCTGCGGGGTATCCGATAGGATACCTACCTACCTCAAGAAAAGACAGAGTAGTGTGGATATCTGATCACACCTACATTACTCCAGGTAATTTTAAATTAGTGCTTCCATTTCCTCTTATGATCTATAAAACAAAAGATGAAAAAACTGAGATGGCCTTTGTGGCTACGTCAGGCAAATATCTTGTTTTGCTTCGCCATTGGTTCTAAAACTTCTATTTTTTAAAAAGTAGAAATAAAATCAAAAAACGGAACCACATGGTTCCGTTTTTTTAATTTGCATGTGCCCGAGACTGGACTTGAACCAGCACGCCGTTGCCAGCGCTACCACCTCAAGGTAGTGCGTCTACCAATTTCGCCACCCGGGCATATTTATTTCTACTTCTCAAAAATTTTTACAAGTATTCTTTGAGATATTGAAATACTACCATAATTAAAAAGAAAATTAAAGGGCGACACCTACGGTGTCGCCCTTTAATTTTATGCTGTAACTTCTTCCACAACATCAACCGGCACTGATTCAGTTGTTGTATTTGCCCCTTTCTTTACTACACGAGTATCTTTCTTAAGCTTACGACGTACATCACGAATAGCTTTATCACGAACGTAATAGAGCTTACTGCGACGAGTACGAGAGTGACGCACAATCTCGATCTTATCAATCATCACCGAAAAAAGTGGGTACACACGCTCAACTCCGACACCGGACGCAACACGACGAACAGTAAACGTAGCACCTATCTCTGTGCCATGCTTACGAGCAAGTACCATTCCTTCAAAAGCTTGAAGACGAGTCTTGCCGTTTGCTTCTGTAATCTTGTTCCAAACACGAACAACATCTCCAGAAGAGAAATCCAATGCCTTTCGGGCTTCAGTATCGACAGGTGTAAAATTAATCGTTGTTTTCATAGAAATAGCGCTTAGTAGGGAAATACTATCATAAAAATGAGCTTAAAGCAAGCGAGCTTTTAAGTATATTTAGTTAAAAAAAGAAAAAACGCCACTGAGGACGTTTTTGTACGAGGAGGTCAATCTTTATCCCGAGTCTTTAAGAAGTAGTGACGTTTTTACGAAACCATATCTTAGCTTGGACTATCCCGCTCGGATGATGTGCGGACCCATGTTATTTATTTTTCGCCAACAATATTCTTATTACAAACGATACCGCTAACTAGCAACATCAATGTAAAGAATATAACACGCTTAACTGCTCCTATTTTTATAATAACACAAGTAAGACAATAGAGCAAATTTTCACCTTCTAAGGTGCCTAATATTAAACCCTACTCCATTTTAAAGTTAAGAGCCACGAGAACAGCTTTCATATCCTTTGGAATTGGAGCGCTAATAGTTTGTTCTTTAACCCCTTCCATCTCTTCAGGAATTTCGATGGTGATTGAATATGCGTGGAGCATAGATCTCGGTGCTGCATCTTTACCCTTTAATGACCCATAGAGGTCATCCCCTATAATTGGGTGCCGTATGCCTCTAAAATGGGCCCTGATTTGATGCGTTCGCCCTGTGAGAGGATAACACTCAACATAGGTATACTGCTTACCATCTACACTTGTAGCGCGCTCTAAGACTTTGTAACGAGTTATTGCTTCACGCTCTTCGCCGCGTTGATCCTGTGAATACATATCCACAATAGTGCGCTTTCTAAAGTCTGATTTTGCTCGAGCAATTGGTAGATCTATCATTCCTGTATCATGACGAATATGCCCTTCAACAATAGCTCTATACACCTTGCGTGCAGAGTGGTCACGAAACTGCTTTTTAAGAAGTGTAAAAGCTATCTGATCTTTCGCTAAGACAAGTACCCCTGTTGTGTTACGATCAAGACGATGTACCACACCTTCTCGCCCTTTATCTCCTACCCCTTTAGCACCATATGTTTCTTTCATCCAGTCCGAGATAGTTGCTTCATCTTGTCTTTCATCAGGATGCACAATAATACCGACAGGTTTGTCGATAACGACGGCATGAGTATTTTCAAAAAGAATTGGAAATTTCATCCTTGCATACTAACAAAAATATGGTCAAATGGCGAATATTGAAAATTCGTCCAGATAGTGAAGAAGAGTTGTAAGGACTTTTACTGTATGTTATTATAAAAAATATAAGGGGGATTAGCTCAGTTGGTAGAGCAGCGCTTTTACACAGCGAAGGTTCAGAGGTTCGACCCCTCTATCCCCCACAAAAAATTTTTGCTAGTATACACTGTACCACTATGCCCTTGTAGTTAAATGGATATAACTGCGGACTTCTAAGCCGTTATTGCAGGTTCGATTCCTGCCGGGGGCACAAATAAGCAAAGCCTTTTTTGCGGACGGCAGGAATCGAACCGTAGGTCCACATTTTTAAGGAACGTAGTGACTATAAAAAGGGAGGGCTTCGAGCAAAGCGAGGAGTGTTCCTGCTGGGATAATCGAATACAAAAAGTATCAACTTTAAGCACAGTTGGTACTTTTTGTATTCCCAATATTAGTAAAATTCATTTACTAGTACACCACAACCCGCTT
>JAYWBQ010000045.1:0-2989 GCA_043781255.1 Minisyncoccota bacterium
GCCTAGTTGCCTAGTTGCCTAGTTGCCTAGTTGCCTAGTTGCCTAGTTGCCTAGTTGCCTAGTTGCCTAGTTGCCTAGTTGCCTAGTTGCCTAGGAAAATTTTAAAAGATGCTATTTTAAAGACAAGTACGTTGTTTATTCGCGAATAATACCCTGTGGCGTCAGCCGGGGAGGTTCATTTTAGTGGCTGAATTAATATGCCGTCAAAATCTCTGCCTCCCCCTCAGTGATAAGGATAGTATGTTCAAAATGTGCTGAGCGTTTGTGATCTTTTGTAATAAATGTGTAACCATCATCTGCAAGATAGACTTCATCAGTACCATGGTTAATCATTGGCTCAATAGCAAGAACAAGACCAGGGACAAGCTTTGGGCCCTTTACTCCGTCATCAAAGTTAGGCACATATGGTTCTTCATGTACTTTGTAGCCAACACCATGTCCTGAAAGAATCTTTACAACTCCGTATTTTTTTGGAACTGACTTTTCTATTGCTTTTGAAATATCGTTCACATAGTTCCCACACTTTGCAGCTTTAATACCTGCCATAAGGGCCTCTTTTGTTACTCGCATAAGCTCTTCATCTTCGTGGCTAGCCTTCCCTACCGCAACTGTTCGTGCTGAGTCACTAATCATATTCTTATGCTTCACCCCACCATCTAATCCAACAATATCCCCTTCCTTAAGGACTCTGTCTCCCCCTATGCCGTGGACAACCTCATCGTTTACTGAAATACAAATACTTCCAGGGTATGGATATGCTGCACCAAATGGCTTATAGTTAAGAAAAGCAGGAGTATCCCCCATCTCCGTAATCATCTTGTATACAAAGTCATTTAAGTATCCCGTGGTCACCCCAGGCTTCACTTCTTTTGAGACAGCAGTTAAGACTAGAGAAAGCCGCTTCCCACTTTCACGAAGGAGTTCTATATCTTTTTCATTTTTTAGTTTAATATTATATTTCATACGTAGAGGATGGAAAGTAGAAACTGGAAATACTAGTTCGATAGATTTAATTTTTCCAAAATATCCTTATGAACATCTTCTTTAGACTGTTCACCTTTTATGTGAACAAACGTATACCGTGGATCATGAGAATAGATATCGATAATAGGTATAATGTCTTGTTCGAACCATTCCATCTTACGCTGTGCGTTCTCTTTAGTGTTATCATCTTCTCTGTTTCTTTCAGCAATTCTTGCAAGTGCAAAATTTTCACTCACATCTAAGTAAATGACTGTTGCATGATTTGAAAATCCATAAAAATGTATAGCACTATGAAGTGGTTCTACTTCCATCACACGACGTGGTGCACCATCTAAAACAATACTCTCACCCCCTGTTAGATTTTCAATAAAAATATTAGACCAGTTCCATACCGCAAGAAATTCTGGAGAAAGACCCCCTGTGTGCGTAATTTCTTTTGAAAGATTTGCAGAATATGAGTCACTTTCGCTGAGCTTACGAAATCCACCTCCTGTAGTCACATGAAGGACTTTTTCAACGCCTTTTTCTTCGAGTACTTTTTTTAGAAGCTGCGCCTGAGTACCCTTACCACACCCAGAACGACCGATAATAATATAGAATTTTTTCTGTAAAGCTTCTTGCATCTGATTATTCTAACACAGAATAGTAAAACAACCTTTACGACTTTTAATACACCATACTGTACACAAAAAATTTTATAAAAAATTAATTGACCTTAGGTTTAATTATTTTTCCGTCTTCTGCAGCCTCTTTCCTCATAGTATCTATCAACTGGATTATTTCAGGTTTCGGATTTTCAATCGTGCTTAGTTTCCCCGAGGTCTTGCCTCGGGGAAACTTGCCTCAGGGAAATGTGATCAAGAACTTTTTTAAGTATAGCCACCCCAAAACAAATACCCACATTCTCTAATTAGAGAATTTCACAAATTTCCTTATAACATAAAAGGAAGATACCTAACCCTGTTTTTGAAAAATCTCGGTATTTGTTTTTGGTTGACTATAGCTCAGTCTGGGTGCCTTTCCCTTACCTTGAGCGAACGATACTAATATAGAATAATTAGCATACTATTTTAAACCATTCGATCATCTGTATTAAAAAAAGTAGCAATCATCTTTGTAATTGCATTTTTACCAAAACTATTCCCATGTAGGTCTTTCATTAAAAAAGACATTGCTACTGCTGGTGCATCCACTGACTCGTAATGCTTTTCTTCGCCAAACTTTTTAAAACCAATGAGGGTGTAGAAAGTGGCGTGTTTAGGATTCACAGAAATACAGAGGTGGTCGATTTTATGTTTCTCAGCATGTGAAAGTAAATACCCAAATAATGGAATAGAAGCCATTGGAACTTCAGGTGGTAAGAGATGTTTCTCAGCAATATCTTTATCCAGGGCAAATTGCACAACTTCAGCGATTTTATAATGTGCATCACGAAGTATATCAACTTCATGTTTATAGATTAAATCCATTGGAAGCCCTCTTTCTCCGTCAAAAACAAGTGAGAGCGTTCCATACATCTCACCTCCTGCAAATACACCAAATGTATTAGCTGTACCTTCTTTTATATACGAAGCAATTCCGGAAGATTTTTTTTCTCCATCGTGAATATACCCTTCTTCAGAGTATTTTTTATAAACAATACCCGCGGCATATTCTTTTTCAGAGGAGTTTGTAAGTACTCGACAAGAGACATTTGCTAACATACCTACATACGAGGAGACATCTTTAAGGACTGCATACCCACAAATTGTATAACATCCCCCACTGACTCAACATGTGCGACATCCTCGTAGGTAAGTGTTCCTTGTAATTCTTTTTCCAGGTAAATGAATAGCTCAAAAAGCTTAATTGAATCATGTGCAATATCAGCTAATTTAGTCTCTTCAAAAATCTTCTCTGGGTCAACTTTGGCAATACTAGCTATAGTATTTATAACATATTCTTTAGAGCTCATGGTCTAATGATACTCTTTTTTTTACAGAAAAACAACTTCGGCAAAAGAAAA
>JAYWBQ010000046.1:0-2934 GCA_043781255.1 Minisyncoccota bacterium
TAAGAAAAACGCGCGACCTATGGTCCCGCTTTTGTCTTCTACTGCATTACAATCCTGAGCTCTTCTCAGATAATGAATAAGTGTTTACATAAGATAAAACTATCATGATTCAAATAGTAAATCTAGTTATTGTTATTAGATTTTAAAAAATTCAAAGGCAAGAGAGTGTGGGTTTTTTTTAGGTAAAAAATTGTTCTAACGAAGGTTGTTCCCTCTTTTAAGGGGGTCACCATTTGTGTAAACATCATCCCATACATTTCCTAGTTTTTTTGGTGCTACTGGTGGTACTGTGTACTTAGCATCGCGCTTATTTTGAAGAGCACTCAATTCTGCCTTGATTTTTTTTATTAATTCAAGATTTTTATCTGGGTTTTTTGAGAGTGTCGTTAATTGTGTATGCATATTAGCAATTTCGAGGTTCGTACGGTTTCTATCATCATTCACTCTTTCTGTGTTTGGTTCAGAGAATGAGTTAAGCTTTCCTTTTTTTGGTGATGTATTGTTTAATTCCATATATTTTTAGTATATACCAATCAAATAAGAAGTAAACTTGTAAAGTTAACTTCTTTATTCGTATTACTTTTACAAGACGTTGAGCACTGTAAAAAACAAGATATTCGCCCTTTTGAAGGGCTACGTGTGGGACCATAGGTTTTTTACTGCGTACCATGACGCATCTATCGAAGTGATGGCAACCCATAAAAAAACAGTATCATAAAGATACTGTCTGTAGGATGGGGACCGCCCTGTATGGACGGTTTTATCTTTCACTTCAACTCGTTGTTAGACGAGCTGAAGCTTTGTTTTTATTTCCCTCGAAGAAGTAATTACTCCAATCTTTTGCAAGAATTTTCCACTTCAATTTTTTTAGCAAGATCAATCGGCTTTTGCCGTTTTGTCATGGTAACTCCTCATCAGATGATTTGAGAGCCGTCTTACACAAGAACGCATTCGTCTCGAGGACGAACACCCTTAGGTTTGCTACTTGTTCACAAAAGTGATCTTTTGCTTGGCCATCGTCGCTGCGGTTCATCATTGTTATAACTTTTTCACGTAAGGAAACATATTTTATGTAATTCGCGAATGCTTCTTGAAAAAGTGTAAATCTTTCCTGGGACTTTTCAGTGTTTACGGCAATATTTCCAAGGGTTTTATCACCCCTGTTTGGTTGGGGGTGATAAGAAGGCATGGTTATAAGGCTCCAAAACTGATTAATTGAACATGGGACAACTCATTTTATGATATCACAAATAATAGTAAATGTCAAATTTATTCGCGAATAATATCTCCATGGCGTCAGCTCAGGGATGTAGTGACACTCAATATCTTTCTTTCCGCATGTTAAAATCACCAAAGGAAAGGAAGATATTAGGAAAACAACTACACTGTTTGAATGATGCAATCCAAAGAATTGCATCTGATACCCTGTGGCGTCAGCCTAGGGTAGTTCATTCACTCTACCTTCCTGTTAAGCTGGAAACCCTTCCCTATTCTCATCTTCTGCTACAGCTTCAAGCATTCTACGTTCGTCAGCTAAAGTTTCTTTGAGACCTGGAGTGTTTTCTTCGATTTGATCGATGATAGATGTAATACTTTCCTCTACAATCTTTCTCTTTTCTGATAATGCTACTTTTAGTTTTTCAACTTCTCTTGTTAGTTGATCTATTTCTTTGCGATTTTTTTCATAGCCTTGCTTAATAAGTTCTTGTATAAATATGTTCATACTAACAATATGCGCTCGGTCAATTTCTATTGATTTAATGAGAAGCTTTCTATGAGTTAGCTCTTCTACGGATGGACCATGGTAGTGGCGGTCCCTATTAAGTATTTCGTATTTACGCTGCCTAGCTTCTACGATTTGTTCTGGACTAGCTTGTGTTGGAATATTTTCTTCCAGTATTTGACTATAGCCAATTGAAGTTTTAGGTTGACTCATACGTTCTCGTAACATATTAAATTCTGCCTTAAACCACTCACGATTTGAAGCCTTATTTCGTTTAAGGCTTTCAGGGTCTTCAGGTTTATTTTCTGGACCACCAGGCGTCATGTTCATAAAGTGAAGTATATCATCTTTATTGCTTAACCAAGTTTTCTAGAATAGCTATTTTCACAGACTCAGGATAGATGATTAAATCCTCTATCTCAGAAACCTTGACCCATATCGGTGTATATACTTGCATCCCCTTTTCCATTTCTCGAGCTTCGTCACTTTCTGGAGTAAGCGCAGGTTCGCCAAAAATATAGTTACATATGTAGTAATACTCTAGATCGTCAACATCGTCCCCTTTTGAGTAGAGTAAATCGCGTAGCTCGATGGTAATAGAAAAATCTTTAAAAGCTTTTGTCAGAGCTAGTTCAAGGGTTTCATCTCCTTGTAGTTTTTTGCCTGGAAAAACAAAATATTCTTTATTAAAATCAACCTCGTTATTGATTCTGTGAATCAGTAAAACCTGGTTATCTTTAATGCAAACTCCTCCCACCCAACCTTGTCCTGCGGTAGATTCTTCATTCATGATTTTTGTTTTCTTCTTTGATTATTTTATTAATCGCCACAAGGTTTCTAGCCTTCTTATCTTTCATAATATTAAGTTGCATAGTAAAGCGTACGATATCCGGCGCGCTCCCGTTGCCACCTTTTGCCTTCTTAAAGATCTCAATATCATCAGTCAGGCCTTTAATGAGTGCGTCCATAGTTCTATTTTTGAGAATGAGATCATCAATAAGTTCCCTGTCGGTCATAGGAGGAATAACTTTTTCAATAACTTTTTGTTTATTTTCTTCGTGCTGTTTTTTTGACATGACTATAGTATCTACAGTGTAGCATTTTTAGGAAGTTGGAAAACATACATCTTTAGGGAGTGTGAGCACTACCCCTTATACATGGTTACAGCACCTGGTGTGTACGCCGCACAGAAAATACAAAATGTGAAGTCC
>JAYWBQ010000047.1:0-24183 GCA_043781255.1 Minisyncoccota bacterium
TCTAGTTGAACAGCTTCGCTATGCAACATGTTTTGATTACAAAACATGAACTCACTCCATCTCCCGGGCTGACGCCACGGAGGATTTGTGTGGACTAAAAAGGTAGTATTCACTTCGTAGCCTATTAACCTTTAAATACAAAAACATCCCTTACGGAATGCTTTTGTATATTTTCTATCTAGTCTGATGTCTTTCAGTCTGAGGTCTTATTTAATGGTGTCAATCGTGAGCGTCATAAATGGCTGTCGGTGGCCATTTTTCTTGTGGTAACGTGACTTCTGACGGTAACGTACAACGAGCACCTTATCGAGTCTCCCGATTTCACTAATAGTAGCTGACACAGAAGAACCTTTTATAAAAGGAGCACCAAGAACTGTTGTTGCACCATCATCAGTAAGTACAACCTCGTCGATAGTCACTTTATCTCCAACTTTAAGATCTCCAGCTAATTTCTCAACTGCGATTTCATCACCAACGGCAACTTTGTATTGTTTCCCACCTGTTTGAATAACTGCGAATGACATAGTTGTGAAATTATACACTATTTTACAAAACTCTGCAAGGTTCCTTCATTGACATACCCTAAAAACATGATACCCTAGATAATGACCCGTTCGTTTTGACAATTCAACCAACTCTAATAGAAAGATAATCATGGAAATTCTCCAAAAAATTTGCCATACATCTGTTCAGATTCTCTTGAAGAGAATCACGGAAACACAGGAAGTTGTTACTTCCTTGGCCTTGGCACTGTTTTTTTATTTTAACATCTTTACTATATATCTTCTCATCTGGTTCATTTGTGGACTACTTGGAACCGCCGTCTACAAATTTTTAGCAGGTGGTCCAGCCAACCCTTTTGGAAAGGAAAAGATCGAACAAGAAATGTTTTGGCTGATCACCATTATGGGTCCACTTGGGTTTGTTGTTGCATGTGTGTCGGTGCTGGGTCGCGTTTTGGCAAAGATAAGATATAATAAGTTTCCTACTCCTTTATCTAGTTCAGGCGGTAGCAAAACTTTAGAAAAGAAAGCTGCGCCAATGATAAATATCAACGACGTAAGAAAATTTATGTAAGAAAAAATTTGTTAGCTCTTCAAAAGAGTCACGTCTACGGCGTGGCTCTTTATATTTCATCTTGGTATTTTGTAGCAATGACAATTTACAATCTATGTTCTACCCTCTATCTCCTAGTCTTCATCAAACGTTGGCTTATCGAGTAACATAGGATCAATCCCCGCAGTTTCTCCTGTGATACGAAAAACATCCTTATCTATCTTTTTTAATTCTTTGTATGCGGTATTATAATGGTTGACACTCGTTCCTAATGTCACACCTAGTTTTTTCATGTATTCTTCGTACGCTTCAAGATGCTTTCCGAGTTCTTCGACACGCTTTTCGATATGCTTTGCACTCTCTTCAATTTTGAATGCCTTAAAACCATAAAGTACTGACTGAAGGTATGCATAGAACGTCGTAGGAGACACAATAATTACCTTTCGTTTGTTGTATGCGTATTCTATCAAGTTCTGTGTATTGACTGCCCCTCGTGACACCTGATTAACCAAGAGATCGTAATAAATTCCTTCGGCGGGAATGAACATAAATGCAAATGGCAATGTCCCTTCTTCAGTCTTGATATATTTTGAAGTTTCATCAATTCGTTTCTGAATATCTTTCTTGAATTCATTCTGGTAGTACGCAGTCTCTTCTTCGTTAGTCGCGTTCATGAGTCGCTGATAGTTATCTAGGGAATATTTTGCATCAATTGGAATAATTCCTTCTTTGGTATGAATTACCGCATCCACCACTTCTCCATTTTTGAAATAATATTGCATCTCGTACTGGCCTGGGGCGAGCATATTTGAGAGTATGAGCTCGAGGGAAGCTTCGCCGAGATTTCCTCGTTGTTTCTGATGAGTGAGGACTTTCTCTAAGTTCTGCAACTGTTCAGTCATTGAGAACACTTGCTTATTTCCTTCCTTTACTTCTGTTAGCTCCCGAGTGATC
Organism: Minisyncoccota bacterium; assembly: GCA_043781255.1. GTDB lineage: Bacteria > Patescibacteriota > Minisyncoccia > Phycocordibacterales > UBA5272 > UBA11704. Next base: position 2,011 of record JAYWBQ010000047.1, read on the forward strand.
TCAGTAATTAACTTTGTTGCTTCTGTATTTTGGCGATGAAGCACTTGATGAAGATCAGATGATGAACGTTCGAGTTTACTTTCAACTGCACCACGAAGTCGCTCGAGCTGATCTTGGAGAATCAAAAACGTTTGATCTTCTCCTTCTTTTTTCTCAGCGTCTTTTTGACGAAGTAAGAGCAATACTAAAAGTGCTGAGATAATAATTCCAAAAATGATGATAGCAATTAAAGTTGGGGACATAAAAAATTTTGTACTTAAAAACAGTATATCATTTTAATAATTTGCATATTCTTAATCATGGTGATATATCTAATTTAGGAAGTTCGGCGTGGCGCTCGGCGGTGGCTGAACTGCTGCTGGTGTGCATTTCGCGTCGCTTGCCACTTGAGCTCGTTGGCTTCGCACTCAAAAAAGTGCATTGCGAAATCGCATCTGCAAGGTAGCACCTTCATAGCTCAGAACGTTGTGGACTGATTCCCAACCGCCCCCTTCTACGTCTTCGGATGTTAAAGGGGGTTTGATTTTTTTATACTTAATGCGAAAAATGCTATACTAGCTGTATATTAATTAATTCGGATACAGCGTCGCGCGTAAAAGAGATTGCGCGACATGATTCCGCAGAATCATATGCAAGAAACAATTAAATCAGCACTTAAGCCAGCAATGATCGCAAAGGATGCCGTACGAGTCGGCACACTTCGTATGATCATGGCAGCTTTTACCAATGAATTAGTAACTCAGGGACATCCGCCAACAGATCCACTATCTGATACTGATTGTCTAAAAGTTATCAAGAGACTAGCTAAACAACGAAAGGACTCAATTGAACAATTCACTACTGCTGGACGTAATGAACTTGCTGATGATGAAAAACTAGAACTCACAATTATTGAAGAATTTCTTCCTCTACAAATGTCAGAAGCTGACATCGAAACAAGAATAAAAGCGAAACTGACAGAGTCTCCACTTGACCCAACCAAAAAAGGCCACTTCATGGGAATGATGATGAAAGAACTTGGTGATACAGCTGATGGCGTACTTGTAAAAACAGTTATCGATAGGTTAACTGCATAAACATAACATATTCTCATTTAACTACATTGACAATCAATTTAAAAAAATAACACTATGAAGGGGCCAGAACATTTTGGAGAAAATATGAGCAATAAAAAGGGCCCTAACGTAGCTTTTGAAGTAGCTTTACAACGACTCAAAGATCGTCTGGAAGTACAACCAAGGGGAGATACCAAAGCATTAGAACTTTCAAAGCATGGAATTACTCCTCCTCTGCAAGTTACTCATACACATGCTCCTACGTTACTTAAACCAAAATTTGTACCAGCGGGTGCTATACCCATCCCACCCACTTTATCTAAAAAATTTTACACAGAAGTAAGCCAACCTGAACTCATACGAAACGAAGATGGGCAATGGATTAGGAAAGATGAAGAACAATAATTTGTTGTGAATTAGGAAACGAAGGGCCACTTTACAGTCCCTTTTTTTAGACTTTTCTTTCTACTTTAACTTTTTACTTACCAATCTAGTCATCTAATTACACTTCATACCAAGTAATATACGATGTGGTGCACGAAGTTTTTGCTCGGCAACGGTAAATGCTTCTTCAAAAATCATCATACATGGAGTATTATTTGGAAGTGGGTACGTGATCTTAGACTCAAATCTCACCCACCCAGGGACAGTCCATTTTGTGGTAGCAACAGCGTAGGAGACACCTATAACTCTCCCATTTGTATCTGCTACGATTATTGGAAATTTTCCATCTCTGAAAAAAGCTGATCTGGCTTCACCAATAAACGACAACCCTGTGTACAGATTTCCTTTTTCATAAATAGAAAGATTTCGAATATATAAACTCCGCTCCGTAATTTGATTGGAAGGAGTAACTGACGGAGACTGTATTGGAGAGGCGATTGTTTGTCCGTTTGATATATTGGCTGGCACAAGCACCCCTGAACCGTCGTAGGTGTATGTCGTGTATGAATACCCAGTATCTCCATTTTCTGAAGCAGAAACACTTCCTTTGGTTGTAAAAGGAGGTTGACCATTATAAACATACGGCTCTGGTGCTACGAATACTTTAGGTTTTGTTATATCCGTTCCTGTCGCTGAGAAAAAACCAGAGTATGTTCGTGGCGACGGAAGGAGGTCAGTCTTTGCTGTTGTGGTTCCGTTAGATGTGGTAGATGTTGCATGTAATGGCGAACGAGGAATGGAAGATACTAACCACAAAATAAGAACCAGAAAGAAAATTGCTACCGAAATTTTTAAAAAGAAACCTAAGAGATGACGAATTGTGTCCATCATACATTATTGTGAGAGGTTTTTACTCCCATGACAAGTATCTTCTGCCCACAAACCACGCTTTCCGCTTTGTGCGAAACTCTGTAATTGTCTAAATTCTTTTTGATACCGATATGGTGTCATGTAGGTGTACTCATATGCATATCCTTCTGCCACCATTTTTCTATTTATCATCTGTCCGTCTTCTAGGTATACATATGCGAGCAGTCTCCCATAGGTATCCCGTAATGCCTGTGAATCATCGTATTCCAATCGTACTATTTTACCTGATGCAATTTCCTTCATCCTCTCGCTTGCCTCTTTCCCAAAGCACTCAACAGTACGACGTGGGTCAACTGTTTCTGGTGTGTTGATGCCAATTAGTCTTACGGTATCATCTTCCCCTCCCATCATAATGTGAATAGTATCTCCATCAGTAACCTTAGTTACTTTATAATACACACCAACGGTATTTGGTGTCGTCGTTGCAAACCCAAGATCAACAACATTGTAAGGAAATTGTAATTCAAAAAAATATGAAATAAATACAATCATGACACCAATAAAAAGGTATACATTTCGTGTTTTTAGAATTTTTTCATCAACATGTGCTGACATAGATTTTAAATATAAAGAAAGTTATCCAAAGATTAACATACATTTGGAGAAGCAACTTTTTGTGCAAGCATAAACGTAGCAAATGATAATATAATGAGGCCGACATACCCAATTTCTTCACCTTGATACGGAAGAACATGAAGCATTGTTGAAAATCCAAAAAATCCTAAAAGGACACTGATAAACGCTGTACCACACGCAGCGCACCCGATACCCAAGAAAGCGAGAATCATGCCCACTCCACTATAGAGCCCACTTTTAAGAATTAATTCTCCTCGCATTTTTATATACGTGTATGCAAGCGAGAGATTGATACTACCAAGAAGTGAACCCAGTATAGAGAGAATAAGCGTTCCTCCAGTGAATGTATTTTTAATATCAAATAATGTGGAAATACCCAAGGTTACCTTTTTTGCAAAAGATAGTGATGTAAAACTAAAAACGTCCACCACCGATGTGCCATTTTGAGTAAGTAAAAGTAAAAGTAAAAAAGTAATTGTTGAAAGAATAATAATGAGTCGACTATCTTTTCGAGTAAAGACGAGGTGGAGACTAAATAAAAGCTGCTTCATAATTGTTATTAAGTGTACCATAAGAAAACAGACTGTAGAGAAAAGTGTACTCGATAAAATACGAAAGCAGATATGTAAATACGATATGTAAATACAAAGAACGACTTGATCGTTCTTTGTATTTATTTAGCTACAGTCTACAGTCTAATGACTAAAAGCTAATTTAAACTATTTCATTCCCAACTCTACGTCGCTTCATAAACTCTTCTAACTCTAAAAGCTCACGCTCGATTGCATCTTCCCAATCCTCACTTTTACCTTGAGCTGCGTGAAGTTTTGCTTTAAAGTTAATATATAAAGGATAGACAAGCTCTGGGTCCGCTTCTACAATTTTTAAAAATTCTTTTTGTTCTTCCTCTGTAAGTAACATGAGGCCCGCCTCAAAAGCACGAAGCTCTTCAAAGGTGAGAGTCGTATCTTCGAGTGCTTTTCGGAGTTCTTGACTGATAGCCATAATGTTTACTTAATTAGCCTTTATTTACAAGGACTATTAATATGCTTACTCTCTCATACATTGGAATTTTCGTCAAGCGTATAACTTTTCTTTTCGCGAGGAGCGGAAAGATGAGAAAATTAGCAAGTTTTAACATAGATAATTTGCCTTAATCATTTTCGCGCCGAGCGAAATGACGTTAGAGTTAGCAAATTCTGAGGTAAATGAACCTCCTTGGGCTGACGCCACGAGGTATTCTTCGCGAATAAATCTAGTAAGAGGAATGCTTCAAAATATAAGGCAGGTTTGGTGGAAACTCTATGCCACTTTTTTTACAGAAAGTTCTGCTACCCGCAGTGCCAAGTCTGTTAATAACCACCCTGCTGTTCCTAAATTGGCAGCTGATGAGGTGAAGCCTAGCTGTTTGTCATCATCATCATTTGCTCGATTAATCGCAGCCATGAACTTCTTGTGGGCAAAACTTCTCATCTTTATACGTTCACCTGAAAATCCAACATTTGGCTGCATTGTCTCATTTGAAAGACTTAGGTTATTTTCACGTGACATAGTAGATGGTGAGTGTGGTGTCATACTGAGTGCGCAGTTATCTTATTAATGTGATTGAGTATACTCCCCTCTTTCGATATCACGCAAGCAATTTTTTTATGGTGTTGTGAATTTATAAAAATAGTGCTTAAAAGACATTGATACTAATATGATTGATAAAAAGTTGATACAAAAACTTTTTACGAAGTTGTTTATCTTTTCAATATATGTCTATACTCTAGATATATATGGAACAACTTTTACCCCCTCTTCCAAAAAATATCGAAATCCCCGAAAAGCCTCCAACTACTCCACGAGTTAAAAAGGGGAAGCCTGATATGTTCGTCGAGAAGTTCTTACATATTCAAGAAGATTTAAAGTATATGTTCCAAATCGAAGTTGCTAATGAAGATGAGTTGCGTAGTGATATCACGAAACAAAAAATATACACCCGAGCAATCGAAGACCTGCGTGCAGGTAACCCTTTTAGTCTAGAGCACTTGGAGGTCTATAAACTTATATCCCCGTCTGATATTAAAAAAGATGACCTCCCTGGCATAAAAACAAGTGCACTTAAAATCCTTAAGACCTACAAGCATACAGCTCGTCTAGCTGCTTCGAAAGAGCTCTTCCTTAAAATGGAAATTCTGACAGAAGACGAAATGAGGAGTGACTCGTAGTCAATAGTCAAAAAATATACCAAATATATTTTACTACCTCGCAAAGTAATGGAAAAATCTCTCTAAATATGGTAGTATTTTACGAGCAACTACTTCAATACATATAAATTTTTATATGTATTGAATAAGCTAATAGCTACAGACTAAAAGCTAACAGTTGCCCATTTAGGGTATCGGGCCAAGCCATGAATTTGCTAATTCATCTAATGCTCCCGATTTCTTAGATTGCTCCCGACTTTTTAATTTGTAATTAAATTCTTAAAGTCGCAGTCCTGTTGAGGGTACTCAATCTGTAGAAAATCGCAGTACTAAAGGTTTAACAAAACCGTAGTAGTAGGAACAAACGGATGAGCCTCACATGATAAAATGTTTCTAGTAATATATTGGGGTATCGTCTAATGGTAGGACATCAGGTTTTGGTCCTGAGTATCGAGGTTCGAGTCCTTGTACCCCAGCAACACATATTTATAGACTTGTCAAGCAAGTCAATAAATTTTGTGTTGCTGGGGTACAGCACGACAACTGCTTGTCGTGCGTAAGGCGATTAGTAAATCGAATCGGGAGGAACTCGAATACGGGCCGTCTACAGGTGTCGACTCATTACCAGTCGACTTCGAGCAACGCGAGGTAGTTTTGTGACCAAATGTCCTTGTGATTTTATTACACAATAGATTTATGAAATAAATGGTGGCTGTCCCCTTTTCCTTGGATTATTTGTAAAACGCGGACCATAGGTTTTATGAGCATGTACGTCTTCTGTAACACAAAAAAATAAAAGTGGTCACGGGACCACTTTTATATCTTAAATTCATAAAAAATTATATGTTTATGCTGTACACTAAACTGACAGAATATTCTTTATGAAATCAAATGCCACCAAATATAGATAGCTATGCCAATGAGGGTTAGACCAGCTAATATCCCCCTAATGGAGGCACCATGACATCTTAATAAAGACTGAAACTTACTCTCCTCACTAAAATTATCCAAAAAAACATTATTATTCCTCATTAATTTTTTACTTAATATAACACCATTGTCATTACCCCTCATTACTTTTTTACTTCTAATAAAATAAATAAATAAAACAATGGAAATGATAAAAACAACAACAATGACAATCAGAATTTGAGTAAACGTCATAATATTCTCCTTAAAATAGAACAGCTTTACTTTATACTATATTAAAAATTATTTCTGTCAATATTTTCTTTTTGTATGAAAAAAGGAGCCTCGTCTATAAAAAGATAAACATATCCTCACTTTTATATAACAATTAAAATTCTCTTTTATGGTAAATAAATTATAATTGAATATGTTATTATTAGAATAACCTTAGTATAATTTATACTTTATACATACATTCAGAACAATGGAAAATAAATCAACGATTGAAAAAAATAAAGATCTTGAAGAATTAACAAAAGTTATTGAAGGTATTGATTTTACTGCATTAAAAAATGTCATTTTTGATATTTTAAATAAAACAGGAATTGATTTAGAAAGACTAAAAAAAGTAAACCCGGAGTCAATTAGAATCGTCAATGATGCTAGTTTTGAATCCATAGCAGCTTATTTCCAAGGTGTAGATTTAATTGGTTTACGCGCAGGTATCTCTGATGAGTACGACGAAAATGAAATTCTACTATTCGTCACTCATGAATTTGTCCACTCCCTATCAAGTATGCAAAGGTTGGAGGAAAAATATGAAAAATATAATATAATATCAGCCCCAGAAACAAGATACAAGCTTGGGTTAACAGAAAGTTTAGTATCAGATCTTCCTTTTAGATCATTTAGAAAAAATGATCAGGTTAATGAAGGTCTTACGGAATTAATAGCAGAAGCAATAACAGTCGAATTTTTAAGAAGAAAAGGAGAAAACTGTGATCTAAGCGATTTATCTTCTAAATTATATCCTGTTGGCAAAGATTTAGTAAAAATTCTAGTTTTTTCAATAAGTGAAAAAACTGGTTTACCAGATGATGTTGTTTTTCTGTCATTAGTTAGAGCTATGTTTAGTGGTGAGTTTGATGCTTTTAAATTAGAACTAGAAGACGAGCATTCAATTTCCGATTTAGTTGACAGACTTAGTAAAGTTAATGAAGATTATCAGATCGCAAATGTTGGATTTTTAAAAAGAAAGGAACATTATAGTTTGAAATTAGATAAACTAAATATAAAAGGTCTTGAAAAAGTTTTAAAAAGAGCAACAAAACAAAATGAATATTATAATCCCTTAATCGAAAAATTAAAATAAGATTTGTCATTAACAAGGTTAATGCTTTTCAATAAAAATAGTGGCAATAGGTTGTAATGAATTTGTGTAAAAAGTGTCACTTTTGTCACTTTTTTATAGTGCTCGGAGAGTCTCGAAATCATAATGTAAAAATATTAAAAAAGACCTTACGGGTCTTGGTGGTACTTTTTCTGAGCACGTGCCTCTCAGCCGATTTTTAAGCATCTACGGCAAAGCCACGAATTTACTAATTCGAAATCGCGTCTGACTTAGCAAAGTCACGTCTTGGACGAAAATAAATCTGTTCCGACGTAGATAATTCGCCTATATCCTTTTTAGTTATTGAATCAAAAGTAATTTATTTTCTTGTATAATTATGATACTTATAATTATTAAATTATTAAACACTGTCGGGCTTGTACTAACTATAATTGGTTCAATTTTGATATCATCAGCAATTAATAAATCAAAAACTGGGCTTAAATTTAACTTTGGTGACGGTCCTATGGATCCTGTTTTTCTCACTAAACCAAGTTACATAAAACATGGACTTACTTTGATTATTTTAGGGTTTATAATGCAATTTATTTACACTATCTATTTTTTTTAATTCTTTAATTTCATTCCAAAAGCAAAGATCGCTATTGAGATTGACGGGCTACAACATTTTCTAAACCCTCTCCGTGTATCTGCTGATTTCCATAGAGACTACTATTCAAACAAAGAGGGAGTATTTACAAAACATATTCCAAATGAACTTATTGAGTCTCATCTACACCAGATAGCGGATGCAATAGAGGAAGTAGTGAAAATGGAAGCAATAAATTAATATCCTTATTTATGTTGATATTTTAACCACAAATGCTAGTCTTTAAATATGATAGCTAACTATTTTTTTATTGATGGGTCATCTCTACTTTCACAAATAAGAGAATTACAAAAAGTAAAACCAGTTTTTAAAAACAGGAAACTAGACCCTATACTTTTAATCAACTATTTCTCACTAAACTTGAGAGACCTGCAAGCCCATGAATACAAAAGAGCTGTATTTTATTTTCCTAATGGAGATGAGAATGCTGTTAAAGATTATCTAATTGTACCCAGTTTTAAAAAAGCTGGTCTTGTGCGTGATATTCATTTTAAATATTGTGGAACAAAAATAAAAGGATCTGATGCTTTTAACAAGTTTGTTACAGACAAAGTCCCCAACAAGTGGAAAGATCGTTTCTCAAAAAGTGAGAAAGGTATTGATATAGAGATTTGTTGTGACGCTTTAAAACTTGCTAGTACAGGAAAAATGGAGAGATTGTTTATGTTTACTAACGATAGTGACTTTATTCCACTTTGTAAAACATTAAAAGAATTTGGTGTGAATATAAGCCTAATTCACTTATCAGAGCTTATACCTCCAAATGTTTCACTCTCAAAAGAAACTGACTCATATGATGTCATAAAAAGTGAAGAGCTTCAAAAAATGTTTATTCCTACACCGGAGATAACCAGCGTAACCTCTTAACTAACAAACCATTTCTGTTGTTAATTTCGTTCGGATATCGTACCAGACAGTCAGCAACTAGACAAATTTATTTTTATATTGTAGAGTGTCCGATGGATGCTCACTTTTGCGCCGCAAAAGAGTATTCACCTAAACCAGGAGAAACCCTTGAACAACCAACTGACCTCGCAAATCCTGGCAGCCCTCGTGGGCGGCCAGATGGAAATCCAGAACCAGGGCGAAGGCTACGTCTACCGCGGCGAGCTGAAGATGCTTACCGTCAACGACAAGACCAACGAGTTGACGGCCAAATTCGTCTGGCTGGCCAAAGGCGACGGCTTCCCGCCGGCGTCCTGGAAGAAGGATGACAAGCTCGACTACACCGCGAGTCTCGACATCTACTCGGTCAACAACATCGGCCCGTCGCAAGGTGAAGGTGGTGACCGCTGGTGTCTGAGGTCCTCCATCGTCGGAGAAACCGCGACGATCTTCCCGCCGGACGGCAGCAAGCTCGACCCGGCGCGCGTCGAAGGGCTGGAACTGGCCCCAGCGTAAGCAATTCCGGCAACCTTGCATCAAGGCCGCATGACAAAACTAAAAACTTTGTTGTGCGGCCTTTAAACTTGTTCCAACATCGTCCCACAGCCCCAGCCAACTCGTGCGGAGTTCTGACGCTCGGAGAGCGTCGAAACGTACGGGAGCTCTATACAGTTAACGCATAGCTACTGAGTGTAGCCAGCCAAATCTAAAAAGTAGATCATTTTGGGTGCTTTTTAGGTTTAACTCCAGTCAATAATTAATGCTATAATATAAGTGTTCCCTAAAGTATAAAACTTCCACAAACTTTTTATTCTTTGGCTCAAAAGAATATTCCTGGAAAAGAATGTTACACCTCTTGGTGTATAAATGTCTTGTCTTGGAAACTGACTCAAAATAACTATTGTTAACTATTAAAGTTGTTTTCTGAGAGGTGTCGCTATTTCTTTTTTACTGAGAGGTGCTGTAGTCCAGTAGCCAACAAAATGATCTTTAGGGAACCTTAATGTGGATAGTTTTATCATTTGTCTATCTACAAAAATAGATATGAAAGAAATAATAGTCTTTATGGTAGTCTTACTACTGCTAATCGTATCTGTTAAATAGCGATACACCTAAGAAAATAAAATGAGTATGTACGACAATAAAATTGATTTACTCAATCATTTTGGAATTAAAGAAAATTTTCTATATTCGAACTTTTCAAATAAATATAAAGTCAAAATCCTTAAAAAGAAAAGTGGTGGAGAGAGAACTATAAAGGCACCCATATCAAAGCTAAAAACCATACAGAGGAAAATACTAGATGAAATTGTTGCTAAAGTACAGCCCCTTGAATGTGTTTATGGTTTAAGTAAAGAAAAAGGTGTTAAAGATAATGCAATGCTTCATAGTAAAAACTGGAATAGAGAAGTTTTATGTTTAGATTTAGTTGACTTCTTTAATAATATACACTATAAAAATATCAATAGTGTCTATAAGGGTATCGGGTTTAACAGGGAAAATTCTAACGTATTAACAAAACTATCTACATTAGATAAAGCATTGCCACAAGGATCTCCTTTGAGCTCTCACCTCTCATCCTTATCTGTCTTGGGAATGGATAATGACATATCGAGGTACGTTAAGTCGAGAGGTCTAATATACTCAAGATATGTAGATGATGTAACTATTTCAGGTAAAACTATAAGCGAAAAATATATAAGGGAAATAAAAGAAATTATAAATAAGCACAAAATGAGAACTAATGACCAAAAAGAAAAACTGTATAAATCAGATGAGGAAAAAAATATAACAGGAGTTAGATTAATTAAAAATAATATAACCATTACAGATCAATATGAAAAAAATCTACTAGTTATGTCTAAAGATGGTACCTCTTTAAAAGATAGAACTTTCCTAGGCAAGTTAAGTTTTTACAAATATTTAAATAAAAAAAGATACAAAGAATTTATAAAAAACTTATTCTCAAGATTCGGCAAGTAAATAATTGCTTTTTTTAAATTAACCAAACAATAAAAGACCTGATAATACTACAACTGGATTTATCCCTAGATAGTAGTAGAATGTAACATATGAGTTGGACAAAAAATATTACAGGAATTGAAGCTGGTATATTTCGATCTATTAATGGTAATTCGGACGAAATGATTGGAGTTGGAAGATGTATGAAAGCGGGTTTCCCTTGTTCAAGAGTTGATGTTACCAATGCTAAATATGATGCAATTGTTGACATAGGTAATGGTAAATTACTACGTATCCAAATTAAAGGTACTTCTGGTGGATCAGTAAGTTTTACTGGAGGAGGGAGATCTGGGCAACAAATAAATAGAGAGGTAGCTTCACGCACTTATAAATACACTAAGGATGATATAGACATAATTCTTGCTGTTGATAGTAATAGTGGTGATTGTTATATTATTCCTGTTGAAGATACAGAACAATGGGGAAACACTAAATCACTTTCAATGCTACAAAACTACAAAGAAAACTGGGGTACTCTTAAAAATCTTGCAACACAATAAAGAACCCTGGGCTGACGCCACAGGGTATTGTTCGCAAATAAAAGAATACTTTTTTTATTAATACGTTAATAACTCCCCATTGCCTTCATCATTTGTTTTGCAACAGCTTCCAAAACTGGAACACTAACTGAATTTCCTGCTTGTTTATATAAAGCAGAATCAGAAATATTTGGCAGTGCATAATCTTTAGGAAATCCCTGAATTCTAAAACACTCGAGTGGTGTTAATTTTCTAATACCCTTCTTATCTTTTATAAGAGGAACGTTGTGTCCACCCATACCCATGTTTGCGGTAAGCGTAGGACATACACCCTTTTTGTTTTCTCTTACATACTGTCTACGCCATTGATATACCTTATTTTCTTCTTTAATATGATCCTTTAATTTCTCAAATAAAGGTTTATCATTGTAATAGTATTTTGCATGAACATTTTTTTCTAAAATATCAGAAATAGTCACAGTTAATTTTACTGGTGTTGGAAATTCAAACTTATCGTGATTTTTTTTATCTTTAAAACCAACAATATAAATACGTTCACGATTTTGTGGAATGTTTCCATATTCCATACTATTAAGAACTTTTACTTTTAGATGGTAACCAAGATCGATTAAAGTTTTTTCTATAATACTAAAAGTCTTCCCTCCATCATGACTCTTTAAATTTTTAACATTCTCAAGTAAAAACCCTTTTGGTTTTTTTACTTCAATAATTCTTGCAACATCAAAAAACAGGTTACCTCTTTCTTTTGTATCGTTAAACCCCTGTCTATATCCAGCGATAGAAAAAGCTTGGCAAGGAAATCCACCTAATAGAAAATCAAATTTTGGTAAGTCGTCTAGTCCTATCTTTCTTATATCTTCGACTATTAATTTTGAATCCATAAAATTAAGATCATAAGTATCTTTACATTTTGGCTCAAAATCATTAGCAAACACAGTTTTAAAACCTGCACTCTCAAAACCAATTCTTATTCCCCCAACACCAGCAAATAAATCTATTGTTCTGAATGGGTATTTTACTTTTCTAGGTTCTGTTAAATCTTTATTATTAATATTTCTTATTACCTGAACAACAACACCACGAACCTCTACTTCTGTTCTGTAAAAAGGTAACATCGATTGGTTTGCTGGCTGTAATCTAAATCTATCTTTTTCTCTATAGAGTTTTTTCAAAGTTGCTTCATTGTCATCAATAACAGCGACAACTGTTTGACCATTTTCTGCAACTGATTGCTTTTTAATTACCACAATATCACCATCAAAAATACCTTCTTCTATCATACTATCTCCAACAACTTTTAAAGCATAATAATCTTTAGGACTTTTAATGTTTGCTTTATTTACGGAAATATATTCATCAGTATATTCAACCACCTCTAAAGGTTGTCCTGCTGTAATTCTTCCTAGAATAGGAATTTCAACTAAAGCACTCATGTCACTCAAGACAGTAATCCCTCTTGGCATGTTATTTTCTTTATCTAAGTAACCCTTCTCTCTAAGAGATGAGATATGCTCATGTATAGTTGAAACAGCCTTAAGTTTTAACTTTTTTCTTATTTCTTCAATAGTTGGAGCAATCCCAGAATCGTCAACATAACTTTTCACAAAGTCATAAACTTCCTTTTGTTTCTTGGTTAATGTTGATGTTGTGGTCATAGTTAAAAAATAATTTTTCTTATATTTTTATTATAACCGAATAAAAACCGAAAAGTGGAGCGTTATCCACAACTTGAATAATTACTAGCATAAAGTTATCATTTTATTGTTTAAAATAATCTTACTTTTCAAACATCCTAACAGCTCTCGTTTCTCAACATCCTTCCCATCTCTTAAAATATACTTCGCATAATTTCGTATATCTACATCTCCTGCACTAGTACTATCCTTAACTCCTAAAACACCTATCTGGAATCGTTTGAATCTATTAACCTCATCTTTTATCTTCTCTTTCATTCCTATCTCATCTAGGTCAATTTTATCGAATACGTCTTCTAATTATTTAATGAGATCATCTTCATTTAAGTATCCACTTTTACAATTCCTATCCCTCACCTTATTACACCCATAATAGACATATCTATGAATATTCCCATTCTTTTGTTTCTTTAACTTTTCATCTGCACAGACTCCTGATCCACATAGACCACAGGTCATTAGTTTAGTAAAAGCAAATTCTTTACTTCCAAATTCTGTTTTTGTGATTTGTCTTGTTAATTGAGCTTGAACAAGATCAAAGAGTTCTTTTGTTATTAATGGTTCATGTGATCCTTTATACCAGTTACCACTCTTTTTTGGATATTCAAATTCTCCATAGTAGAAAGTATTTCTTAAGAGTATATGTATCGTACTTAACGTAAGCCCTTTATTACTACTCCCGATTTTCTACTTGCGAAATTAATTAAAAAAAACATGCACCATCGTGTGCATGTTTTTTATGAACTAGTTGTTTAATTTATCGACGATTCCTTCAGCAACATTTTCAACGGTATCTGGCAATGCCCCTGCTAATTCTTCAACTTTATTTTCAACCGCATCCATAACTGCTTCTGGAATTAACTTTTCTACATTATCTGGAATAACATCGTGAATTCCTTCGATTATTTCGTCTGCTAATGACATATAGGTATCTACAAAAAGCTTATTAATGATAATGAAATCTGCTTATGTGGACTTTATTCTATCACAGATTCTATGTACACTATACTTAAAAGATGTTTTATGAAGTATACTTAACTCTGTAACTATTTTATCTACAAAAAATCATTTAACATTTACACCATGGAAAAAACTTCATTACGTAATTCAAAAAAAGCAAGACTATGGACCATTGGAGGGCTTATCGTTATCGCAGGAATACTATTTTATTTTATTAAAGGAACTACGGCAAAAGTTGCAATCGGCGCGATGATTGCTCTTCTTCTTCTTGCCTTTGGAATGGAAGCAAAGGGTACTGACTACGATATGAAAAAACTTGTCGAAACAAAATCATTCTCAAAAGCAAAAATAGAGCGTGATCCAACAACTGGCGCCATTACAAATGCTGATGCATTCTGTAGCGCACAAGATATTGACTATAACTGTAAGGACTTCAGGACTCAAAAGGAAGCTAATGATCTCTATCAGAAATGTAAAAGTGCTGGCAAGAACATGGACGTTTACGGATTAGATGGAGACAAGGATGGGAAAGTCTGTGAGTCACTGCCAGTTGGTAAGTAAATTTTTGACGCAGAGAATTGATACAAATTCAGTTTTAAGACCTTTGAATAATCTCAAGTGGCATACTTTAAAACATGAACCAACATTTTCTTTTATACGTCGTAGTTTTTGTTATTTTTGTTGTCATAGTTTTTATAGCTATAAACTATTTTTTAAGCTTCCTGAAAAAACACTCCCTTACATTAAAAAAATGTATCTGATGACACCAAAAGAACGAGAACTATTTTCTATATTAGATAAGTGCGTACCAAATGATTACTATATATTTCCACAAATACATATAGCAAGTATTGTTGAAGTAAAAAAAGGAGAACCAAAATGGCAAAGATTTTTTAATAAGATAATTAGTAAATCGATTGATTTTGTTATCTTTGATAAAGTAAACATATCTCCTGTACTAGCGATTGAGCTTGATGATTACACCCACTCTTACGAGAAGAGAATAGCTCGTGACGAATTTGTTAATGAAGCGATTAAAACTAGTAAAATAAAGATGCTTCGTTTTGAAAATGGAGACTTATCAAACCCCACAGATATAAAAAATAAAGTTTTAGAACAATTAAACACAAACATTACTGTTTAAAGTGGTTCGAATAACGTCCCACAATGTCAGCCAACACGAGCGGAGTTCTAACGCTCAGAGAACGTCGAAATCACTTAGTAAAATATCAAAAAGGCTTTATAAGTCTTGGTGGTAGTTTTTCTGAGCACGTGCATCTCAGCCAAGTTGAGTGAGGTTCTGGTGTTCGGTGAGGTATGAGTTACAGATTCTACATATCTGAGAATGTGATATGTTTTTCTTTGATTCAGCAACAAGCTGATATTGACTTCTGTATTTTTACTTATGATTTCCTCGGACTTAATAGACCCGCCTAAGCATAGTTTCTGTTATAATAACCATTACTTATGGAAAATTTAGATAAAAAAAGAGAGGTCACTAGTGAATTACCTCCAAATGTAAAAACTCTTAGTTGGGTTAGTTTTTTTAATGATGTGGCATCAGAAATGATATACCCGATTGTCCCTATTTTTCTTACGTCAGTTTTAAAAACTAGTATCGTATCAGTGGGTATCATAGAAGGGTTTGCTGAAGCAACAGCCAGCCTCCTTAAATTATTCTCAGGAATATATTCAGATAAAATACGACGTCGTAAACCATTTGTTATCTTTGGGTATAGTCTCTCCACTTTAGCAAAGCCAGTTATCGGTCTTGCAACTGGTCCATTTGGAGTACTACTCGGCAGGCTTCTTGATAGAACAGGTAAAGGGATACGCACTGCTCCACGAGATGCCCTTATTTCCGAAAGTGTACGAAAGGAAGACAAAGGCAAAGCATTCGGCTACCATAGAGCATTCGATACGATGGGTGCAGTCGTTGGACCACTTATCGCCCTACTCCTTGTTATTGTCTTCAAAGATAACCTGAGGCCAATTTTCTTTATTGCAACTGTACCTGCAATTATCGGAGTGCTTCTCCTAGTTTTTGTACTCAAAGAAAAATCACGAGATGTAACAGTTACAGAAAAGAAAGTAATACAAAAACTATCTTTTAAAAACCTCCCAACCTCTTTCAAACTTTTCCTTGCCACTAGTTTCATTTTTGCTATTGGTAACAGTTCAGACGCCTTTCTTATTCTGCGTTCAAAAGACTTAGGATTTTCTACTACAGAAGCAATATTTGCCTATGTGCTGTTCAATATCGTGTATGCAGGATTTTCGTATGGAGCAGGCAAACTTTCTGATGGTATAGGTTCAAAGAAAATTCTCTTCGTAGGATTTGCTGTATTTGCTCTTGTGTATGGAACATTCGGACTTACTCACACAGCTTCACTCCTATGGATACTGTTTCCTGTGTACGGCCTCTATATGGCATTCACTGATGGAGTAGGAAAAGCATTTGTCGCTCGTCTTATTCCACAAGAAGCACTCGGTAGTGCTTTTGGACTATACCAAGGAGTAACCGGCATCGCTACACTCTTTGCTTCTATCATTGCAGGATTTGTATGGAGTATCTATGGGGCAGAATATGTCTTTATCTTTGGAGCAGTGACAGCTACACTCGCTCTTGTAAGTCTTCTTTTTATACAGGAAAAGAACCACCTTATCTAGGTGCAAAATATATTTCCTAGAAACCTTTTGTTCCCTCTTTTGCCCCATCTATTGTCTACCTATTCTTCGGTCTTACACCATCGAGTGCAGGTGTAAACAAAACTTCAAAAGCCCCACGTGACCGTGCTCGATGTTGCTATTTACTTCTAAAGTATTACAATTGGAGGATGTATTTAAACAGTTTTAAAAAAACTTACTTGAGGGCATTTTTAATTGCCCCTATAATCGCATTCATATGCATAAGTATCTTTGGAGTATTCGGCTCCACGGAGATGCAAGCAAAACAGCACGATCGCAACATTTCATTCTCAGGTGTGGAAAATAGTGCTCCGGCCGATCATCTTGAAGATTTAGCCGCTTGGGAAAACATGGGTTATATTTTTACTCAATCAATTTTAAGTATTGTTCTGGGCATATTTTCTCTACTTTTACTCTCTTTTTTTTCATTTGGGTATAGTCCGTTTTTAAAAGATTTATATGCAGAAAACACCCAAGGAATAGCATACAAAAGTCCCCCAAGGTTATTTTCGCCTCTTAAAGAAGCTTTTTCGCGAGGTCTCCTAAACGGTAAGCTTTTTTAAGCTCATGTTAAGTGTGCTGTTTCGGGTTATACCCGTGCTTATTTTTTTGTTATCAAAAAATTCTTTCTTAAGTTGACTACAATATATTAATTAATTAAAAATTAAATCATTCTATGCAAAACCCATTTCAAAACGTTTTAACACAGCTTTCTCGAGCTGCAAATCTACAGACTTTCCCACAAGACTTTATTAAACGACTTTCGTCACCGAATCGGGAAGTCAGTATTTCTATCCCAATTAAGATGGATAGTGGAGAAACAAAGTTATTTAAAGGATATAGGGTTCAGCATAATAACGCGCGCGGACCATATAAAGGTGGGATCCGATATCATAACGATACTGATATCAACGAGGTAAAAGCGCTTGCTTTTTGGATGACGCTCAAGTGTGCCATTGTAGATATTCCTATGGGTGGAGCAAAGGGAGGTATTACTGTCGATCCGAAGCAACTTTCAAAGACAGAGCTAGAGGCTTTGTCTCGAGGTTGGGTACGGGGTATGGCGGATATTATAGGACCACAAAAAGATATCCCAGCCCCGGATGTGAATACCACACCAGAAATAATGGCTTGGATGAGTGATGAATTTACAAAAATTTCTGGTGACTCAACAAGAGCTAGTTTTACTGGTAAACCTATCGCACATGGCGGATCAAAAGGTCGTACTGCCGCTACCGGGCTAGGAGGATTTTACGTTTTTGATACTCTTCGAAGTCGGTATGCATTACCTGAATCCTGTAAGGTTGTTATTCAGGGTTTTGGAAACGTTGGTAGTCATGCTGCAGAAATATTTAGTGCGCACGGACATCAGATTATAGCGATATCAGACTCAAAACATGCCATTGTCAAAGAAACCGGTTTTAATCTCAAAGACTTGCATGAGTATAAGGCTAAAAATCACACACTCGACGGTTTTCCTGGCTCAAGAACTATTACAAATAATGATTTACTTGAACTTTCCTGCGACGTTCTGATACCTGCGGCGCTTGAAAATCAGATTAACGATACAAATGCTCCAAAAATTCAGGCTCGATTTATACTTGAACTTGCCAATGGACCGATAACGCCCGAGGCGGATGAGATACTTTTCTCACGAGGAATTCTTGTGGTCCCCGATATTTTGGCAAATGCTGGAGGAGTAACAGTTTCAACGTTTGAATGGGAACAGAATCTTAAAAATGAACAATGGGAAGAAGAAGATGTGAACGCAAAATTAAAAAACATTCTTGATATTCAAACATCCATAATCTATAAAAAATCTATGCAACTCAAAACTGATCTACGAGGCGCGGCTTTTATAGTGGGGATGGAACGGTTGCAGAAAGCCATGGAATATTAATACTTATAAAAATCTTATGAAGAAAACAATTCTATCATCATTACTCATGCTTATGTTCGGAGGCTACGTGTTGTATAAATATTCGACGGACACTGCTATAACAATCGACCAAAAGCGAAATCTTTTGACATTTGCAAGTAGCACAACTTCAGTTTCCAGTATTTCATACCGAGATGGTCGGTACACCGGAAAGCTTGCAGATGCCTATTACGGAAATGTGCAGGTAGGAGTAATGGTCACGGGAGGCAAGCTCGTCGAGGTAACATTTCTCAAATACCCTGACCAACAGCAGAACTCAACTCGTCTCAATAAAGACGCAATCCCACGTCTCAATCAGGAGGCCATCGCGGTGCAAAGTGCAAACGTTGACTCAGTCACGGGGGCGTCTCTTACAAGTGCCGCTTTTATCGAATCTCTCTCCGCCGCTCTCGCGCAGGCTAAGTCATAAATATGAGACAAGTACGTATTATTATGGGGACGCCCATTACTATTGAAATAGTTGACAGAGAAGCCGCTCAAAAGCTTTTTGATGAAGTTTTCGAGTATTTTACCTACGTTGATGAGAAATTTAGTACCTACAAAGAGAGTAGCGAAATCACAGCTATTAATCAGAGGAAAGTAAAAAACAATGCATATAGTGAGGATATGAAAATCGTTCTCGAACTATCTGAAGAAACAAAACAGCTAACCGGTGGCTATTTTGATATTGTTACGCCTGAAGGAGTGTACGATCCGTCGGGTCTTGTAAAAGGTTGGGCAATTTTCAATGCTGCAAAGATTTTAAAGAGCCATAGTGTACACAACTTTTATGTTGAAGCGGGTGGCGACATACAAACATCGGGCTTGAATTCGCTCGGGGAAGCGTGGATTATTGGTATTCAAAATCCGTTTTCAAAAAAAAGAGAGGTGGTAAAGACAGTACATCTAAGAGATATGGGCATCGCTACCTCAGGTTCATATGTACGTGGCAAGCATATATATAATCCTGTCGATAAAACGAGAGAGATACGACATGTCCTCAGCATCACAGTGATCGGACCAAATATATATGAGGCGGATCGATTCGCCACAGCTGCTTATGCCATGGGAAGTGCCGGGATCGATTTTATCGAGCAGCTCGAAGGATTCGAGGGATATTCAATTGATGATAAAGGTATCGCAACCATGACTACAGGTTTTAATAATTACTTAAACAAAACATATGCTTAAAACAAAAATATTAGATTGGTATAAAATAATTGACACCTTTATAAACAACACAGCAATGTATCGTCTCGTTGTATATGTACTTTCAACATATGTGGCTGTTGCTTTCATATTTTCTTTGTTCGGAATGTTTGGGTTAGTTCCATTTACACCACTTACTATGTTTGTCTCGTTAGCAACTATCCTTGGGGTATGCTGGGTAACAAACTATGCATTTATGTATGTGTTTAAAGCACCTTCAAATGTTGAATCTGTATACATCACGGCACTAATTCTTTTCTGTATTATCACTCCTCCGTCGGAGGGTAATTATAATGCATACTTTTCACTCGCCGTGAGTGCTTCAGCTTTGGCGATGGCAACAAAATATATAGTAGCGTTCAGGAAGAAACATATTTTTAATCCTGCCGCACTCGCTCTTGTAATTACAGCCCTCACCATTCACCAGTCAGCAAGTTGGTGGATAGGACGTGGAGACATGATGGTATTTGTAGTTCTCGGTGGTCTTTTGATAGCTAAGAAAATCAGAAGATGGGATTTAGTACTTAGTTTCATCGCTAGTGCACTCGTTACCATTTTAACTATATCCTTTTTTAAAGGAACAGATGTTCTTGCAACATTCACTACAACCTTCTCCGATACTGCCTTTTTCTTTTTTGCATTCATCATGCTTACCGAGCCGCTTACTACTCCACCTACTAAAAAATTACGAATACTATATGGAATACTTGTTGGATTCCTATTTGCTCCTAATCTCCATATTGGAACACTGTACTCAACTCCAGAACTTGCTTTAGTCTTAGGGAATATATTTTCATATGCCCTAAGTCCAAAGGAAAGATTTATTTTAAAATTAAAAGAGAAAATACGGGTTGCCAACAATACCTTTGAATATGTCTTTGATGTAGTAAGGAAAATTCAATTCAGTGCTGGACAATACTTAGAGTGGACGCTACCCCATGAAAGTCCAGATAATCGTGGGAATAGAAGATACTTCACTATTGCCTCATCTCCAGAAGAGGAAACTATTCGTATAGGAGTTAGACAATTTGAAAAACAAAGTAGTTTTAAAAGTCATTTAAGAGAGATGGCTATCGGTAGCGAGATTATTGCATCCCAGACAGATGGTGATTTTACTCTTCCAAAAGACAGGGCTAAAAAAATAGTCTTCATTGCAGGTGGTATTGGGATTACACCTTTTGTGAGCATGGTTAGACATCTACTTCTCACCAAAGAAAGACGAGACATTGTCTTACTGTATTCCAATAGAACAGCTGTGGATATTGCTTACAAGGACATTTTTGACAGGGCTGTAAATGAGTTAGGAATACAAGTACATTATTTTGTTACAGATGACACTGAGAACACAAATATCGAAGGAGTGCAGAAAGGAGTTATTACTATAGATACAATTACAAAAATCTTACCAGACTACTCAGAAAGACAGTTCTACATCTCTGGTCCAAATGTCATGGTAACAGCATTTAAATCTATACTTACATCAGTAGGAATTAAAAACTCTAGTATAAAAACAGATTATTTTACAGGATTGTAAGTGGCCTTGTTCGTGATGCGAAATAACAAATCCATCAAAGATCTTAATAAAAAACACTGCAGTTTGGACATGTACGGTGCGTGCTCTATTTGGAAATATCTTCACAAAATGCTTAAATAGAAGAAATCTTATGAGCACCCATGTACATTCCCAAGAACATAACCACTCTCATTCTCACTCGCCAACAAACTTTGGTAAGGCATTTTTGTTAGCCATTGGATTAAATAGTATCTTTATTGTGATAGAAGTATTCTTTGGGCTAGTTTCCCACTCTACCGCCCTACTTTCTGATGCAACACACAACTTTGGTGACGTATTAGGACTTCTTATTGCATGGGTTGCTTATAATCTTTCCTCTAAAACACCCACAAGTAAGTTCACGTACGGTTTTAAGTCTTCTGCTATATTAGCAACAGCAATCAACGGAATGTTTTTAATTTTTTTATTACCCTTATCATCTGGACTTATCTAACTGTTGGTATTTTCAACATCCCTGGATATCTGGGAGCTAAATTAATTTTCTAATTCTTTAGTAACCATTGCTTTGACTTACTTAATTGTTTTATTCGCATTTAATACCTCGCGGCTCTGCTGCGAGGTCTCCGCTAAGGAAGGGTTTGGGAACCGTTGGTTTCCCAACATGATCTACTGCGGAGCACCTAATGCCCCGCCGACACAAAGCGGAGCTGTGAGGGAAGAGCTCTGCTCCGGGGCGGTTCA